>JALOOS010000007.1 GCA_025454275.1 Desulfobacterales bacterium
CTCCCGGCGGACCGGATCGGGCCTCATGCCGGCCTCCCGGCGGCGGCCGCGGCGTGCGGGAGGCCGGCCAGCCGCTCCTCGTAGGCCGCCTTGGCCTCGTCGTCCAGCGAACGCCAGATCAGCAGCTGCCGGCGCACATCGTGCAGGAAGCCCTTGTTGATCCGGTACCAGATATTGGACTCCCCCGACTCGCGGATGAGATGGACGTGGATTTCCAGGAAGCCCGGCTGGTCAAGGCAGGGCCGGAACCGGAACTCGGCGCGCTGCATGATGCCGAAATCGAACGGGGCCAGCCAGACATGGCAGGCCAGGTGCAGGCAGTCGGGAATCTCGCAGGCCGCTTCGGGGCAGTCCGGATTCGGCGCCGCCAGGCGCGGGGCCGCCTCGCAGGTGAAGGCCAGCAAGAGCTGCGATGTCGAAAAGCGGCCGTGGGACACATCCCGGTGCCCGTCGAAGAAATGGACCAGGTAGCCGCCGACGCTCAAGTGCTCGCGGTAGGTCATCAGGAAGGGCAGCCGCACGTCGATCGTGTTGGCCCGCGCCGGGGGCAGGGTCCAGGAGCGGTTCACGTCCGGGATGGCGATTTCGCCCGCCACGCGGGAGGGGTAGATGACCGAGACCAGCACGACCGCGATGACGAGCAGCATGGCGGCCACCCCGGCGAGCGAGGAGTAGTTCACGGTGATGCCGCTCCAGAGCGCGGTCCCGGCGAAGATCTTGGCCGTCGTCTGGGCCACCAGGTAGCCGAAGACGACGCTCAGCACGGCGAAGGCCAGGGCCTCGGCGATGAACAGAAACGACACGTGGGAGGGCGCGAGCCCCACCGATGTATAGACGGCGATCTCCCGCTTGCGCTCGTAGACGCTGCCGATCATGGTGTTGAGCACGATGAACACCGAAATGCCGAGGGGAATGATGATGTTCGGCACCCCGCTGAAGCTCATGGCGTCGCTGGCGTGGTAAAGAAAGGTGCCCTCCGGCTCCCCGCTGAACAGCGACAGCCCGAAGCGGTCCACCAGGTGCGGGCCCATCGCCGTCACCGCCTCCGGCGTCTCGGTGCGCACGGCGACCGCCTTGAGCCGGCCGCCGGCGGAGATCAGCGTCGCATAGGGGATGATGACGGTCAGGTCGGCGGCGGTCTGCTGGTAGCGGCTCTGAAACTCCCGCACGTCGTCGCCCGACTCGAGGGACTCGACCTCCTCTTCGGTCAGCTCGGCCGCGACCTCCCGGGGGAAGGTGACCGGGGTCAGCGGCTCCCCGTTCAGGTCGAGGCGGTCCTGGAGTTTTCTGGCCGAGAAGACCCCGCTGACGGTAAAGGGCATGCCCCAGAGGAGGACCGTGACGCCCTCCGGCCGCTGCGGGTCGATCCCGAGCAGGGCGGCCAGCCGGTCGGGGAGCAGGATGGCGTGGCGCTCCCCCGCAGCGAACCAGCGGCCGCCCACCAGGATGGTTTCGATATCCCACAGCCGCACCTCCTCCGCCGCGAGGCCCATCACACCCTGGGCCTCGGCGGAGCGGCCGTTCGCCCTGAGCGGGCTGAGGGCGGGGCGGGTGCGGTCCGCCCCCTCCAGCCAGGCGCGCGGCACGGCGGTGCCCGTCCCGGCGAACGTGGCGCGGACAATGGCCAGGGCCTCGGGGGGCAGGTCGTCCCAGTTGGTGTTCTTGAGCAAAAACCCCTGGTAGGGTGCCTGGGGTTCGAAGAGGATGCGCGCCTGGTGGCGGAGGGATTTGACCGAGGTGAAGCTCATGATGGTGAAGGTCAGAATCACGAGCGTGGTGCAGGTCAGCGCGGTGCGCAGGCGCCGCCGGCGGAGATTGCTCACCCCGAGCAGAAAGGCGGCCGCGAACGCCTTCCAGCGCCCCATGTCCACGGCCTGAAAGGTCCTCGCCCGGGCCTGGAGCCCGGCGATCTCATGCTCGAAGCGGAAGAACACGATCAGGGTCACGACCAGGGAGAGCCCCATGATCAGAAACGCGAGCACGACGACCAGCGGGCTGTAGGCCAGTTGAAACGCCGGGTGGACGTTGTAGATCAGCGCGATGAGGGCGGCCAGAATCAGGCTGAAGGCGATGATGCGCCGGTAGATGTTGGCATAGGCGAAGAGCAGCCGCTCCAGGCAGAAGGCAAACGGCACAAAGAGCGCAATGTAAAAAAGGACCCCGTAGAGGACGTCCCGCTGGGTGCGGTCCACCTCGTGGTAGACCCGCGCGGCGAGCGCCCAGGAGCTCGAGGCGGCTTCGATAAACCGGTCGTAGCGGCGCGCGGCCCACGCCTCGGCGGCGGTCTTCAGGTCGGAGAGACCCTGTTTTTGGAGCTCGCGAAGGTGCTCGTTGACGATGCCGCGCGCCTCGAGGTTGGCGATGCGCGGGACCAACAGGTGCCACATGTCCTCGGCCGCGCGCAGCTCGGTGCGGTTGAGCTGCGGGACCTCCCCGCTCTCAAAGCCGATGCCGATCGGGTTCTCCTCCGAGGCGTTGATGAGGACGAGCTTGCGCCGCAGCACCGTGTCGGTCATGGTCAATTTGAGCGGGGTCCCGGGCTCGAGGAACACCGTGCTGATGGTCGAGGACCAGGTGTCGAGCCGGCTCATGAACCAGCGGGCCGGGTCGGCCAGGCGGCGGCCGTCGATCACGTCGGCCTTGGTCAGGAAGCGGAAGGTGCGCGGCTCGAGCAGGCTGAAGAGGGTGGTCCCGGAGCCGGCGAACATGATCAGGTCGGTCTCCATGAACCGGCGGTTCATCTTGACGCGGTAGGCGTCCTTGCCGGTCAGCTTCTTGTCGATCACCCAGACCGGGGCGCCGGTATCGGGATCGAACCGGTAGGCCTCCAGCACGACCTTGTGAATCGTGTGGGTGCGGTCGGCGACCCCTTTGAGCGCAAAGCGCCCCTGCTGGTCGGCCATGACGTGGAAGCGCGCCGGCCCCTGGTAGCAGAGCAGCACCGTGCCGGGGGCCGGCTTGTCGGCGAAGAGCTCCCCGTGGCGCAGGAACGTGGCTCGCCCGCTGACGGTGGAAAACCCGTTGCGCGGCGTCTCGGTCTCGCGCAGCCGGGGGACACGGCCGAGGTGGCCGATGAGCGCGCTGACGAGGGCGGCCTGGCGCTCGGCGAACAACAGGTTGACGCGATCGAGCCGGTCGTGCGGGGTGCCCCAGGCCGCACGGGCATCCCCGGTGGTGGCGAGCGTGATGCCGTGGAGGCCGGCCAGGGCCGTCACCTCGCCTCCCAGTGCCGGGCGGTCGAGAAAGTACGCCTGCCAGGGCCGCATCCGGCTGGGCCGCAAGGTGTCCTGGAAGAGGTTCTCCATCCCCCGCGCCGCCTCGACCGCGGCTGCGCCCTCTTTCAAGACCTCGTCGAGCCGGCCGTAGGCCGGGGTGCGGTTGATGCGCGGCCGGAAAGGATAGAGCCAGCCGTAGTTGAAGGCACCGAGGCCGTCCCCATGGCTGGAGAGGTGGAGCGAGACCGCGGCGACGATCTCATGCTCCTGGAGCGTGCTCCGGAGCGCGGTGGCGCTCTCCACCAGGCGCAGCTGCCGGCGGGCGTCCGCGAGCAGCGCCGCCTGGTCCTCGAGGGCGCGGGCCGCCACCCCCGCCAGCACCCGGGCCTCTTCCGCGCTCAGCGTGCGCAAGTCGCTTCGCCACATCAGGCGGCGCAGCAGCCGGCGCTCCGCGCTCAGGCGCGGGATGAGCTGCGGGTCGTCGCCGGCCTCATGGAGGCGCAGCTGCATCAGCCGGCGGGAGACGAGGTCGGCTTCGGTCTTGAGGCGCTCCGTGACGGCGGTTTGGACCAGGGCCGCCGGATCGGCGGCCTCCTCCCCCTCCTCCTTTCCGGCGGCAGGGGCGGGGGGGGCGGGCCCGGCGGCATCGAAGGAGGCGGTTCTCAACGCCTGAATCGTCTGGCGCGCCTGTTGGACCGTCCGGCGCAGGCCGGTGCGGGCGTCGCGCAGGTCGCGCGAGCGGGTGGTGATGCTCCAGACGAACTCCCGCAGCCCCGCCAGGGCCTGGGCGTGGCCGGAACTCGCCACCAGCATGACCGAACGCTCCGGCGGGTGCTGCCGGAGGTGTTCGGCGACGGCGAGCAAGGCGGCGGCGGAGAGCGCCTCGTCCGCACCGGGCGAGCGCCCGGCGACGTGGGCGCTGCTGTCGTAAAACCCCTCCACCAGGACGAGTTCACTGCGCCGCTCGGCCGATCGGCCCGGAATGAGGCAGTAGATGTTTTCGGAGACGACGTTCTCCCAGGCCGCCGCCGCGGTGAGCCGCACCCGTTCGGCCACCCGTCCGGCCGGGGCCGCCTCGAAGTCGCCGAACGCCTCCCGCAACGCGGCGGCCGGCATCCAGAAGCGGGGGAACTGGACGGGCGAGAGCTCGAACTTTTCATCGAACTCCATGCCGGCGGCATCCCCGCGATCCACGTAGATCAGGGCTTTGGCCCCGAGGTTGGCCGCCTGGAGCCAGTTGCGGCCGGAATGGAACTCCATCAGCAGGATCGCCCCTGCGATGGATTTGCCGTTCAGGCGCGCGAGTTCGCCGTCGGCGGCGTAGATAAGCGGGCCGGTGAGCCCCGGGGGCGGGATGGCCTGAGGGCTGACGGCGTTGCCGGCAAGGGGGTGGAGGGACAGCGTGAGCCCCTGTTCCGGGACGTCGAGCGTGCTGGCCCCGTGGCGGAGGACGGGCACCGCGAAGAGGTGGGAGGCAACCTCCCCGATCTCCAGCCGGGAGAGCGCCGTCCGGATGAGCTCGGCCGCTGCCGCCTGGCCGGCGCTGCCGGTGCTGCGGTCGCCGAGGGCGGCAAAGGCGGCGAGTCGCTCGCGGAGGCCGGCCGGGGCCACGTCTGCGGCCGCGGACGGGGTCCCGGCCGCCACTGCCGCCGCCAGGGCGCCGAGGAGCGCGATCGCATGCCGGAGCGCCGGTCGCCGTGGCCGATGGATGCCGCCGCTCCGCATGCGCCGCTCACTCCCGAACCCGGATCTTGCCGATGGATATCGACAGCTCCTCACGGTTTTCGATCTTGTCGATCCGGCCGTCCCGGATCCAGACGACGCGGTCGGAGACATTGAGCATCTTGATGTCGTGGGTCGCGGAGATCACCGTGACCCGACGCTCCCGGCTCAACCGCTTCAGAAGGGCGATGATCTCCTCGCCGGTGGTCAAATCCAGGTTGCCCGTCGGCTCGTCGGCCAGGATGATGGCCGGGTCGTTGGCCAGCGCCCGGGCGATCGCCACCCGCTGCTGCTGGCCGCCGGAGAGCTCAAAGGGCTTATGGCTGTGGCGGTCGCCCAGGCCGACCTGTTCGAGCAGCCGCATGCCTTTCTTGACGGTGGCGTCGCTGTTCATCCCGGCAAAGACCATGGGCAGAGTGACATTTTCAAGAGCGGTCATCACCTGGATGATGTTGAAGGTCTGGAAGATGTAGCCGATCTTGCGGCAGCGCAGCCAGGCGAGTTCATACGCATCCAGCTGGGCGATATCCACCTCGTCGATGAACACCTTGCCGGCGCTCGGTTTGTCCAGCCCGCCGATCATGTTGAAGAGCGTGCTTTTGCCCGAGCCCGACGGTCCCATGATCGAGAGGTACTCCCCCCGGGCGATCTCGAGGTCAACCCCCTTCAGGGCCTGAACCTCGATCTTTCCGATCCGGAAGTTCTTGGTGACGCCGGATACCCGGACGACGTGGCTGGTCTCAGGCATGTGCCGCTCCCGAGCAGGGGCGTAAGGATCTCATTGCTCCACGCGCATGGCTTCCACCGGCTGCATGCGGGCGGCCACCCAGGCCGGGTAGAGGACCCCCAGCAGGCTGAGCCCCACCCCGGTGGCGGTGGCCCAGCCGATGGAGAGGCCGAGATCGCCCGCGCCGACCTCCCGGACGGCCTCGAGCCCGAAGCGGCCGAGCCCGGCGGCCAGGGCGAAGAGGGCGCCGGCCGCCGCCCCGGAGAGGGCGCCGGCCAGCCCCTGCATTCCGGCCTCCAGCAGAAACAGCCGCAGCACGAAACGGTCGAGGGCGCCCAGGCACTTCATGGTCCCGATCTCCCGGAAGCGTTCGGTCACGGCCATGAGCTGGGCGTTCACGATGCCGACGACGCACACCAGGAGCGAGAGGATGATGATCCAGCGCTGCTTGGCCGTGCTGGCGACATTGGCCTCCTCCGGGCCGAAGTCGTAGCCGGCGCGAAGGAGGCTCTGGCGCAGCTCGGGGTCGCCGGAGGCGAGCATGCCGTTGGCGATGTCGTTGCTCACATCGACGAAACTCAGAAACGAGACCGCCAGCACCAGGCTCAGGGTCGTGATCAGCGAGCGGAAGAACCGCACCTTGATGCTCTGATAGGCGATCCGCACCGAGGTGGCGAAGGGAAGCACCACCAGTCGGTCGGCGCGGGGGGCCTTGCCGGGCCTCTCCCCAAACAGGGGTTCCTGGGTCATCGGGAACTCGTCCGTGAATTCGCCGGCGGGAGCGGCGCGTTGCTTCCGGGCCTCGCCCCGGAGTTCAACCGATAACATAGCCGGAGGCGGCAGTAAACAGGAATGGCTCCCGGATGGGGGGGCTCAGCCGGACGCGAGCCAGTTTTCCAGCCAGCGGGCGGTGGCGGCGGCCCCGTTCAGGTCGAGCGCGACCCGGGGTCTCTCCCGGCGGCCGAGAATCCGTCCCATGGCGGCGGCCAGAGGCTCCGGCGCCAGGTCCGCCGCCCGGAGCACCTCGAGTGCACCCAGCGCGGCCAGGCGGCCGGCGCGCAGCCGCTGCTCCCGGTTCTGGGCGAAGGGCCAGATGAGCGCCGGCACCTCGGCTGCGAGCAGGTTCATGGTGGTGTTGTATCCCCCCATGCTGATCGAGAGGTCGGCGGCGGCGAGCTCGGCCGGAAAATCGGCTGCGAAGCGCTCCAGCGCCACCGGCCCCCCGGCCAGAGGTTCGAGCCGGGCGACCTCCTCCGCCGGCATGAAGGGGCCGGTGAAAACGACCATCCGGGCCGGCCGCCCCCCGCGCATCAGGCGGAAGGCGCGCATGGCGGCCTCGACCAGCGGGAACCCGACGCTGCCGCCGCCGGCGCTGACGACGATCAGATCCTCGGCCTCCCCGACCCCCCGGCGGGCGCGGACGCGGGCGCGGTCGCCCGGCGCCGGGCGGGGCGAGATGAAGCCGGTGCTGACGACCGGGATGCGGATGTCGTCCCGCCGCCCGAAGGTCTCCTCCAACCGCACCAGGCGCGGGTCGGTGTGGACCAGGACGGCCCCGAAGTGCCGGTTGAGCTGCGCCGCCACCCATGCCTCGCGGTCGGCCGCCTGCGGTTTTTCGACCAGGATGTCCCGCACGCTGCAGGCGACCCGGCAGGGTGGCAGCCCGCCGCCGGCGACGGCCTCCAGCACCGGGTCGATCTCGAAGCGGAAGGCCCGGCGCCCGAAGGGGTAGAGCTCGACCAGAAAGAGGGCGGGGGCCTCGCGCCGCATCAGGGCGAGCAGCCGGGCGCGGCGCTCCCGTTTGATCGCGTCGATGTCACCCCCGCCCGGCGCCCGCAGCTCCTTGAACTCCGCATCCATGGAGAGCTCCGGGAGGCGGACGTGCGAAACGTGGGGCGGCAGGCCGATCTCGATCGGGGGGCCCCCCGATACCAGCACGACCTCGTGGCCGCTCAGGGCCCGGCAGATCTCCAGGCTGCGGAACAAATGGCCGATGCCGAGAACATGCTGGCAGTGGAATACGATCTTCATTCCGTGCGCTTCGCCGGCCGGCCGCCGCTGCTCGCAGGGGCCTCGCCTGCCGGAGGGAGCCCCAGGGACTCGATATCCGTGCGGGGGATCAGGCTCGGGTCTTTCGGGGCCGAGCCGGCATAGAACTCGCGGAACCCGTAGCTGCGCAGGATGGCGAGCAGCGGGGCGGAGTATTCGTTGAACGGAAAGCAGTAGGCCGCCGGGGTCAGGCCGAGATGCCGCCGGAACCACTCCAGGCTGAGTTCGGTATCGCGCCGGATGAAATCGTGCCACTCGGCGTCGGAGCGGGCCTCCAGACGCCCCGCCCGGAACTCGCACCCCGCAAAGGCAAGGCGCGAGCGGATCGACAGGCCGCGGCGCAGGGTCGCGGGCACGTGCGCAAACCGCTCCTGCCGCCAGGCGCTCACCGGCCGGGGTTTCTTCGCGGCGATCGGGGTGAGGGTGACGTCATGGAAATGGCTGTGGGCGCCGATCCGCACCCCGGGCTGATCGGCGAGATACCGCAGCTCCTCGGTGGTCATGAAGTCCTCCCGGCGCCCCTCGATGAAGGCCCGGCGCGAATAGTCCGCCGTGGTGCGGTGGGTCAGGTGGCGTCCCGCGAAACGGGCCCGGGCCGGGGCCTCTTGGATCAGCGACGTGGTGATGAAGAACTGCAGCGGGCGGGGGTGGGGGGTGAGCAGCGGCAGATAGTAGTAGTGAGAGAAAAGGCCGTCGTCGAAGCTAAGCCGGTAGCGGTCGAGCGGCAGATCGAAGTACTCCGCGCGCAGGTCATGAATCATCAGCACCTCCATGGGAGAGGGCTGGATCACCGGCGGCCTCGGCTCCGGTCAGAGCTGCTCGAGCTCATCGGTCCTCTCGAGCGCCAGGCGCCCCTGCGTGACGGCGACCCAGTGCAGCCGGTAAGGCTGCCGGCCGCATCCGGCGCTCCAGGCGATGGGCTGCCCGCAGAGGGCGTGCACCAGGCTGCGGATGATGCCGCCATGGGCGACCACGAGAATGGTTTCCCCCGGCCAGGCGGCCGCGGCGCTCATCAGTGCCTCCCGGCAGCGTTCGAGCTGGCGGCGGCGCGATTCGCCCCCGGGCGGCTGGAAGTCCCACCCCGCCTGCTCCTGCGCGGCCACGAGCGCTCCCGCCTCGGCCCGGAGCTGGGCGATGGTTTTGGCGGTCCACTGCCCCCAGTCGAGCTCGCGCAGCCGGGGGTCGACGTGGACCGGGAGCGAGAGGTGCGCGTTCAGCCGGTCGACCGTGGCCAGGCTCCGGCCGGCGTCGCTCGCCAGGATCCGGTCCCACCGCAGGGCGGCGAGGGCCGCCCCCCAGCGGTCCGCCTGCAGCTGCCCGCGCGGGGTGAGCGGGGAATCCAGCTGACCCTGAATCCGTTTCTCGCTGTTCCACACGGTTTCGGCATGCCGCATCACCGCGAACCGGGAGGTGGCCTTCCCGTGCGGGGCTCCGGCCGGCTTCGTTCCGGGGGGGGCGGGGGGCGTCATGGGCGGGCCTGACCGTCCGTGGGCTTGCGCCGCAGGGCGGCGATGATCTCTTTGCCGAAGGCCTTGCGCTGCCAGTGGCGCAGTTCGGCCACATCCGCCAGCTCCTCGGGCCGGGCGGGTTTGCGCACGGCAACGGCCAGCATGGCCGCCCGGCTGCAGACCAGGGCCGGTTCGATCTCCAGCCGCCGGGCGGCGGCCTCGCGCCAGCGCCTGAGCGCCTGGATCCGATCGGAAGCGGCGGCGGAGAGCGACGGCGAGGCCGCTTTTTGGCGCGGGTAGCGCGGCCACTGGCCGGGAGGAAGCCGCAGCGCCGACTGGACGGCGGCGAGGATCCCCTCCCCGTAACGTTCGATCTGGAGCGGGCTCAAGGCCCCCGACTTTTCAAGGCCGGCGCGGTCGATCGGCTTGGACTGGGCGAGGGCGAGCAGGCTTTCGGTATTGAAGACTTTGAACACCGGCCGGTCCTTTTCGCGGGCGATCCGCCGGCGCAGCAGGAGCAGCTCTTCGAGCACCGCCAGGCTTTTCGGGTCAAGCCGCCCTGCCCCTTTGCAGCTCAGGAACAGCGGGTTCCCGTCCGCGGTGCCCGGCCGCACTTTGCTTAAAATCCGGCACTCTTCGTCGACCCAGGCCATCCGTTCCTTTTCCTGAAGGGCCGCCGTGAGGCGCTCGGCGAGCGAAGGCAGGTAGCGCGCATCGGCGACGGCATAATCGAGCATCTGGCGGGGCAGCGGCCGCCGGGACCAGTCCTTGCGCTGATAGCGCTTGTCCAGGCTGACGGCGAAGAGCGCGTGCAGCACCGCATTCAGCCCGGTCTCCCGGTAGCCGAGAAACCGGCAGGCGAGCTGGGTGTCGAAGAGGTGCGTGATGCGGATGTCGAAATCGCGAAAGAGCGAGCGCACATCGTAGTCGGCGCCGTGGAAGACCTTGCGCACACGGGCGCTGCGGAACACCGGCTTGAGGGGGGAGAGGTCGGGGAGGGCCAGGGTGTCCAGAACGACGTGGCGCCGGGCGGTGGCGAGCTGGACGAGGCACACTTTCTCCTGGAAATGAAACATCGAATCGGCTTCGAGGTCGACCCCGAGGACCGCTTCGTCAGCCAGCTCATCGGCCAGCGCGGCGAGCTCGCGCTCCGTCGTGATGACCTGGTAGTCGGGAATCTCTTCCGGTTGCATTTTTTTGCTTGACCTGCGCTCCCTTTTTTCTGAAAATGAATTTTTATGCAGTGACCTGCGCTCCGAGGGCCCCTCGGCCGGGCAGAGACGGGCGGACCTGCGCCCCCTGAAGGCCGATGGTGCCTTCCGACGCGTCCACCGACGCCAGAAAGCGATATTCTTAAATGATCAGCATAACACTTCCGGATGGGAACATAAAGCGTTTTGATCACGCCCCCACGGGTCTGGAGCTCGCCCGCTCCATCTCCGAGGGCCTCTCGCGGAGCGCTGTCGCGATGGAGGTGGACCGCCGCCTGGTGGACCTGAACGCGCCCATCGACCATGACGCCGCGGTGCGGCTGGTCACCACCCGGGATGCCGAGGCGCTCGAGATCATGCGCCACAGCGCCGCCCACGTCATGGCCCAGGCCATCCTGAGGCTCTACCCGGACGCGAAGCTCACCATCGGGCCGGTGGTCGAAGAGGGGTTCTACTACGACATCGACATGCCGCCCGTCTCCGAAGAGGACTTTCCCCGCATCGAGGCCGAGATCCGCAAGATCATCCAGGCGAAGCTCCCCATCCGCCGGCGCGAGGTGACGAAGGCGGAGGCCCTCTCGCTCTACGGCAACGAGCCCTACAAGCTCGAGATGATCCGGGAGCTCGCCGACGGCACCATCTCCGTCTACGAGCAGGGCGAGTTCGCCGATCTCTGCCGCGGGCCCCACGTTCCGCACACCGGGATGGTCAAGGCCATCAAGCTGCTCAAGGTCTCGGGCGCCTATTGGCGCGCCGATCCCTCCCGGGCCCAGCTCCAGCGCATCTACGGCACGGCCTTTTTCGACAAGAAGGAGCTCGATGACTACCTCCATTTTCTGGAGGAGGCCAAGCGGCGCAACCACCGCAAGATCGGCCAGGCCCTGGACCTCTTCAGCTTCCACGACGAGGCGCCCGGCATGGCCTTTTTCCATCCCAAGGGCATGGTGATCTGGAACGCGCTGCTCGACTACTGGCGCGAGGTGCACCGGGCGGCGGGCTACGTCGAGACCAAAACGCCGATCCTCCTCAACCGCTCGCTCTGGGAGCGCTCCGGGCACTGGGCGAACTACCGCGAGAACATGTACACGGCCACGATCGACGAGGTCGAATACGCGATCAAGCCCATGAACTGCCCCGGCGGGATGCTGCTCTACAACCGCACGCCCCACTCCTACCGCGATTTGCCGCTCCGTGCGGCGGAGATCGGGCTGGTCCATCGCCACGAGCTCTCCGGGGTGCTCTCGGGCCTGTTCCGGGTGCGGGCCTTCCACCAGGACGACGCCCACATCTTCATGACCCCGGAGCAGATCGAAGCGGAGATCCTGGGGGTGCTGCGCCTGGTGGAGACGATCTACAGCACCTTCGGGCTGGGGTTCCACCTTGAGCTCTCCACCCGGCCCCAGAAGTCGATCGGCACCGACGAACAGTGGGCCCAGGCCACCGACGGGCTCAAATCGGCCCTCGCCGCCTACGGGAAAGCGTACAAGCTCAACGAGGGCGACGGGGCGTTTTACGGGCCCAAGATCGATGTCCATATCAAGGACGCCCTCGGCCGGACCTGGCAGTGCGGCACCATCCAGCTGGACATGTCGCTGCCCGAACGCTTCAACCTGCACTACGTCGCCCGGGACAACGAGCGCCGGCGGCCGATCATGATCCACCGCGTGATCTACGGTTCGATCGAGCGCTTTCTCGGGATCCTGGTCGAGCACTTCGCCGGGCGGTTCCCACTGTGGATGAGCCCGCTGCAGGCCGTGCTGCTGCCCATGAACGACGAACTCGCCCCGTATGCGCAGGCGGTGAAGGAGCGCTTCGACGCCGCGGGGCTGCGGACGGAGGTGGACAGCCGCACCGAGAGCCTGAACAGGAAGGTCCGGGAGGCGCAGCTCGTCCACACCCCGCTCATCCTGACGATCGGGGCGCGGGAAAAGGAGGCCGGGACTCTCGCCGTGCGAACCCTGGACGGCAAGGTCGCCCACGGGGTCGACCAAGCCCGTTTCATCGACACGGTCCTGGACAACATCCGGCGCCGCGCGCTCGATTTCGAAGGGTTTCCGAAGGCATGAAACGCCGTCCCTCCCGTCCGCCCGGCGCCCCCCCGCCGCCGCCGGCCAACGCGGGGGTCTCCACGAGCCGGATCCGCTTCTGCGACCTGCGCTGCCCCCGCGCCGGGTTTGCCAGGCAAAGCGCCCTCGACGGGAGCTGCCGGACCTTCACCGCGCTGTGGTGCGCGGCGCTCGGCCGGCACGTCACCAAGAATGCGCCCTGCGAGCTGCGTTTCGGGCGCCGCCGGCCGACGACCGGGTTCTGAGCCCCTGCCGGCGGCAGGAGGGGGAGGGCAGGGATGAGGCCGCGATGGATGCGCATGCTGCCGGACCTGGGCGTCCTCGTCGCCTACTGCACCTTCATCGTGATCCAATCCCACCTGCCCTCACCGATCGACCTGCCGGAGGTCTCCCACAGCGACAAGCTCCTGCATCTAGGGGCGTACGCCGTCATGGCGGCCCTCTGCTATCGGACCTGCCGGGCCGGCTGGCCTCAGGCCGGCCGGCCCACGCTCTTTTGGGCGAGCGTCGTCTTCACGGCGCTGTTCGGCCTCACCGACGAGATCCACCAGGCCTTCGTTCCGTACCGCAGCGCCGATCCCCTCGATTTTCTGGCCGATACGGTCGGCGCCGTCGCCGGGGCGCTCCTCTACCAGCGCCTGTTCGACCCCGCGCGGCGGCCGGCCCGCGCGGCGCTTCCCCGCGCCGATTGACAAGGCGATCGGGGTTGGCTATGAATCGACAGCGTTCTTGCCGCCGTCGACGGCACAATCCATAAAGGGTGAAGGATCCATGGGCGACACAGCGAACCTGATCGTGATCAACGGCACCGAGACGACCTTCGAACCCGGGGACACCATTTTGGATGCGGCCCGGCGGATCGGGATCGATATCCCGACCCTGTGTCATTTAAAAGGGGCCACGGCCACCGGCGCCTGCCGGGTCTGCCTGGTCGAGGTGCAGGGGGCGCGCTCGCTGGTCGCCGCCTGTGCCATGCCCGCCGCGCCGCGCATGGTGGTGGCAACCGAATCGGCCAAGGTGGTCACCGCCCGGCGGCTCGTGATTCAGCTGCTGCTTGCCTCCGGCAACCACAACTGCCTGGTGAAAGGCTCCGACGGGCGCAGCTTCGAGGCGTATGCCGAGCGCCTTGCCCGCGCCGGCGGCAACATCGAACCCTGCCCGGCCTGGGGCGACTGCCGCCTGCAGGAGCTCGCCTGGCGCTACGAGGTCACCGGCGGCCGGTTCAGCCCCACACCGCCCCGCTACCCGCTCGAGGATGTCAACCCCTTCATCGTGCGCGACTTCTCCCGCTGCATCCTCTGCGGCCGCTGCGTCCAGGCCTGCAACGAGGTCCAGGTCAACCAGGCCATCCACTTCGGCTACCGCGGGGCGAGGAGCAAGATCATCGCGGCCGGCGACCGGCCCTACCGCGAGTCCGACTGCGTTTTCTGCGGCGAGTGCGTCCAGGCCTGTCCCACCGGGGCTCTGGTCGAAAAGGAGGCGCGCCATGCGGTGCGGCCCTGGGAGACCCGCCGGGTGCGCACCACCTGCACCTACTGCGGGGTGGGGTGCCAAACGGAGCTCCACGTCAAGGAGAACCGCGTGGTCAAGGTCACGGGCGTGCCCGGGGCGGCGCCCAACGACGGCAGGCTCTGCGTCAAGGGCCGCTTCGGGTTCGATTTCATCGCCTCTCCCGAGCGCCTGACGACCCCTCTGATCAGGGAGAACGGCTCCTTTCGCCAGGCCTCCTGGGAGGAGGCCGCCGGCCTTGTGGCCCGGCGCCTCACCGAGATCAGGGCTGCCCACGGCCCCGACAGCATCGGTGTTCTGACCTCGGCCCGCATCACCAACGAGGAGAACTACATCGCCCAGAAGTTCACCCGGGCGGTGGTCGGGACCAACAACATCGACCACTGCGCGCGGCTCTGACATTCCTCCACCGTGGCCGGTCTGGCCGCAGCGTTCGGCAGCGGGGCGATGACCAACCCCATCGGCGACATCGAGCAGGCCGATGTGATCCTCATCACCGGGTCCAACACCACCGAGAACCACCCGGTGATCTCCAGCTTCATCAAACGCGCCGCCCTGCTCAAGGGGCGCAGGCTCATCGTGGTCGACCCGCGGCGGATCAAGATCGCCCGCTACGCCCACGCCTGGCTGCGGCCCCACCTCGGCACCGATGTGGCCTGGATCAACGGCATGATGCACGTCATCATCGCCGAGAACCTGCATGCCCGGGACTTCGTCGCCGCGCGCACCACGGGGTTCGAGGCGCTGCGCGCCACCGTGGCGGCCTACACCCCGGAGCGGGTGGCGCAGATCACCGGGATCCCCGCCGCAGAGCTCATCGCCGCGGCGCGGATTTATGCCGGGGCCGCGCGCGCCAGCATCCTCTACTGCATGGGGATCACCCAGCACACGACCGGCACCGACAACGTCAAGTCGCTTGCCAACCTCGCCATGCTCTGCGGCAACCTCGGGATCACGGGCGGCGGGGTGAACCCCCTGCGCGGGCAGAACAACGTTCAAGGCGCCTGCGACATGGGCGGCCTGCCGGATGTCTTCTCCGGGTATCAGAAGGTGGCCGACGAGGCGGCCCGGCGGCGGATGGCGGCGGCCTGGGGAGTGGATGAGCTGCCGGCCATGGCCGGGATGAAGGTGACCCAGATGGTTCCGGCCGCCCATTCCGGGAAGCTCAAGGCCATGTACATCATCGGCGAGAACCCGCTCGTCTCGGATCCCGACCTGAACCACGCCGAAAAGAGCTTCGAAAAATTGGAGTTCCTGGTGGTCCAGGACATCTTCCTGACCGAAACCGCCCGGCAGGCCGACGTCGTCCTGCCCGCCGCCTGCCACGCGGAAAAAGAGGGGACCTTCAGCAACACCGAGCGCCGGGTCCAGCGGGTGCGCAAGGCGGTGGAGCCGCCCGGGGAGGCCCGCGACGATTGGCGGATCCTCTGCGACATCGCCGCCCGGATGGGCCGCCCCATGGCCTATGCCGACAGCCGTGAGATCATGGAGGAGATCCGCCGGGTGACCCCCTCCTACGCCGGCATCAGCTACGAGCGGATCGAGCAGGAGGGCCTCCATTGGCCCTGCCCCAACCCGGAGCACCCGGGGACCCCCATCCTGCACCGGGAGCAGTTCACCATCGGGAAGGGGGTGTTCCACGCCATCGAGTTCGTGCCGCCGGCCGAGACCGCCGATCGCGACTACCCCCTCTACCTCACCACGGGCCGCGTGCTCTACCAGTACCACACCGGCACCATGACCATGAAGAGCGGCGGGCTGAACGAGATCGCCCCGGAGTGTTTCGTCGAGATCTCCCCCGCGGACGCCCGGGCCTATGAGCTTCAGGACGGCGGCCTGGCCTCGATCGCCTCCCGCCGGGGGCGGATCCAGGCCCGGGTCCACATCTCCCCCAAGGCGGTGACCGGAACGGTGTTCCTGCCCTTCCACTATGCCCGCGCCGCAGCGAACCGCCTGACGAACGCCGCCCTCGACCCGGTCTCGGGCATCCCCGAGTTCAAGGTCTGCCGCAGATACAAGGGCGGGGTAAAGCCGACTGCGAGCAGGAACTGATCAGAAAAAAACCCGATCCGTAATGGATCGGGTTTTTGTTTCCGGGATTTATGTTTTTTACTCGTTACTCGTTACTCATCACTTCCATCACTCTTCCTCTTTGGTCTCCGGCATCAGGACGTCGGCCAGCTCCTCGCCGAGATAGGCGCGTTCGTTCGGGCCGAGGATCCCCATCGAGAGGCAGATGAAGGTCC
>JALOOS010000008.1 GCA_025454275.1 Desulfobacterales bacterium
CGGGACCGTCAGGCCCTCGGTCCACTGGGCGCGCTTCTCCCGCTTCTCGTTCAAGGGGTTGCCCTCGCCCACGAGGCTGCCGCGCACGGTGCGGATCGGGCGGGCGGTCGCCGGAAAGACCCCGTATTCGGTCGCAATCCGCCGCAGGGCGACCCCGGATTCGATCTGCCTCACATCCCGGGGGCACTCCCGGGGGCAGCGGCCGCAGGTCGAGCAGCGCCAGATGTCCTCGCTTTCGATGTCGGTCAGGCCGAAGGCCGCCTCCCGCACGATCCGGCGCATGCTGAAGGAGCGGACCCGGTTCCAGGGGCAGACCACGTCGCACAGGCCGCACTGGAAACACATCTTGAAGGCCTCGCCGCCGTTCGCCTTGATGACGTCCGCGATCTCTTTGTAGTCGGCAATGTTCTCCACTGTATTTCAGGGCCTCTGGTTGCGGGTGGTGGGGTCAGCTTTTTCTGGCGATCGTCATCCGGGCGACGGCCTCCGTGAGCTTCTCGAGCCCGAACTTGTCGATCAGCGATTCCAGCCCCATTTCGAGATCCTTGCCGCCGGCTGCTTCCTCTTCTTCCACCTCTTCTTCGCGCTCCTCGTAGGTCAGGGCGTCCGTGATGCACCACTGGACGCAGAGGGGCTCCGACTGGGGCGGGTCGCTCTCGCACATGTCGCACTTGAGCGGGAGGCCCGAATCGGGCTCCCTGAAGATGTCCCGCGAGGGGCAGGCGGCGCGGCAGAAGGCGCACTCCTCGTATTCCTTGCCGTCGATCGTGTACTTGTCCCGGCCCATGCATTCGGCCTTGGCATGCTCGCCGGCATACACCGGCACGTAGATGTCCTTCAGCGGGTCGTGGATGACGCGGATACGGGAGCGTGCCGGGTTGTTGCTGCTGTATTTGGGTGCGGCGTGGAAGGCGGAGCAGACCACCTCGCAGGCCCGGCAGCCGTTGCACTTGTCGACGTCGACCTTGATCGTCTTGACGATTTTCTTTTTCTTCGCACCCATGGGGCATGTCACCTCGTGATTCGGTTATCGTACACCCTTTGAAACCGTGAACCGCGAACCTGTAGCCGGCTGCGCCCACACCCCAATCCGGTTCATTGCTGCATCGCCTCCGCCGGCGCCTCCTCGGAGGGTTCCACCTCGCCATCTACCGGGATTCCGCGTCGGTCGAAATCCGCAGCCACGTAGTCAAGCCCGAGCTCCTGCAGGCTCTCGCGGGTGGGGATTCCCTCGCGGTTCCATCCCTTGAATCGGTAGTAGGTGTCGAGGAGCTCCTTCTCAAGCTCGGGAAACCGCTTTTTCCAGTGGTTTTCCGGCGGCTTGTCGTCTTTGCGCCGCATCCCGCGGCGGATGTTGAACGCCCGCACCAGGGTGCGGTAGCGCTTCACCGCCTGGGTCAGCTTCTCCTCGTCCATGTCGAAACCGGCCCCGGCCGAAATGAACTTGGGATAGTTGTGAATGTGGTATGGGGGTTTGAGCGGAAAGGAGGACAAACCCGCGCACATCCCGAGGGCGTCGTCGATGTAGTGCATCTTCTCCATCCAGTCGACGATCTCGCAGCACATCTGCACCGTCGGGAAAAAGGGCATGGACTTTTCTCCGCGCGGCTCCCACTCCAGGAAATAGTGCTTGAACTTCTCCTCCGGCACCTGGAACCAATCCTTTACGAACGCCTCCCGCTCCTCTATCTTGGCGAACGGCGCCTGCGGGAACTGGCCCTCGATCTGGGTGATGTTGATCTTCTCGCCCGTCGAATACATCAGGAAGTAGATGGGGTTGAGCATCGACAGCTTGAGCGGCAGCTGCTCGTGCTTCTTGATGTTGTTGTGGGCAAAGGCCTCGGCGCCCTTTCCGATCTTGCGGGCCGCCCAGTAGGTGCCGTCGGCCAGCAGATCGCCGATCCCCTCGCGCCGCACGATGCGGTCGAGCAGCCAGAAAAACCGCTCTTCATTGTCGGTCGGAAGCCCCGCCATTTCCTGGTCGGTCAGAATTCCGGCTTCGTAGAGCTCAAGGGCGAAGGCCATCACCTGGGGGGCGGAGTAGGCATCCACCCCGTACTCGGTCGCCCGTTGAGCGATTTTGAGCCCGAATTCCAGATCCGACATGGCCGCCATGGTGTAGGTGAGCTTCGAGAAGCACTTCATCATGTAGGTCGGAAAGCCGGGCAGGGAGAGGGTCGCGCCGCATTTCATCGGGCAGTTGTAGCAGCTGATCAGCCGCTTGCGCGAGCTCTCGAGCGTCTCGGTCCACTTCTTCGCGATGTCATCGTTCCAGAAATCCTTGCGTCGGACGCGGGAGTTGCCCCACATGAAATTCTCGGTGTGCCACTTCTCGTCGTGCACCTTCATCTCTTGGGGCGAACCGAGCCCGGCCAGAATGGGCATGACGCCCGGGATCGGGTTCTGCTCGCGGAACTTGATGTAGGCCAGCACCTCGTTGCAGAGCTCGATGAACTGGGCCGGGCGGGCGAGATGGATGTCCTTTGTTCCGCGCACGACGATCGCCTTGACCCCCTTGTCGCCCATCACCGCACCGATCCCGCCTCGGCTGGCGCTCGAGCGGCCCTGTTCGACGGAGGCGAAGAAGACCCGGTTCTCACCGGCAAGGCCGATGGCCGCCACCTGGGCCTTGGGCTCCTTCAGCTCCCGGCGGATCAGATCGGCTGTTTCGATAGCGCCTTTTCCGCGCAGGTGCGCGGCATCGCGGATCTCCACCTTGTCGTTGTGGATCCAGATATAGACGAGGTTCGGGGACTTGCCGCGCAGGATGACCTTGTCGTAGCCGGCATATTTCAGCTCGGGCGCCCAGAAGCCTCCCATCATCGAAAAGGCCAACAGCCGGGTCTGGGGCGAGATGGTGGAGACGATGGTGCGGTTGCAGCCGGTCGCCGGGGTGCCGCACAGGAGCCCGGCGCTGAAAATCAGGAGGTTCTCCGGCGAAAACGGCTCGACCTCGGGGGGAACCCGCTCCCAGAGGATTTTGGCGTTGGTGCCCAATCCTCCCAAGTAGAGCTCGGTGTCGCGCGGGTCGGTCTCCACCCGCTCGATGTTGCCGCGGGTCAGATCGATCTCCAAATTGAACCCTGTCTCAGCGTACCTCATCGCTACCTCTCTGGTGTTGCATTCGTGCCGGGGAGGGGGTCAACGCGGCTATAAGTTAGATACAATTTAGCCATAAAGTAGCTATAAAGTGTCCGAAAAACTTTGTCAAGAAAAACAATAACGTGCTTATATGCCGTGTGCGATGCTCGCGGTTCCACGTGCAACGAATGAAAAACGGACGCGTTTTTGCCTTTTCGGCTCAAGGCCGAAAACCCAGGCCACCCGGATTGCGGGTGGTCGTTGACTCAGGGGTTTAGACAGGATTGCGGGGGCCGGCGCTTCAAAGCTTGTAGCCGATCGCGCGCAGGAGCCCTTTGCGTTTCTGGATGTCGGCTTCGGTCTCGATCCCCTTCGATTTGAAGCCGTCGATCACCCCGAGGATGCCCCGGCCCTGCTCGGTCTCGGCAAGGACCACCTGGACCGGGTTGGCGGTGGCGCAGAAGATGCGGCAGACCTCGGGCAGGTTGCGGATGGGGTTGAGGACATTGATCGGGTACATCTCTTTCATAAAGACGATGAAGCAGTGGCCGGCGGCGAGGGCGAAGGCGTTCTTCCTGGCGAGCTCCACCAGCTCCGGGTCGGTGCCGCTCCAGCGCACCAGGCAGACGTCCGAGGCTTCGCAAAAGGCGAGGCCGAACTTCGCCCCGGGAACGGTCGCGGCCATGACCTCGTGCAGGTCCTCCACGGTCTTGATGAAATGCGACTGGCCCAGGATCATGTTCAGATGGTTCGGGTTTTCGATGGTTTCGATCAGGATCTGCATGCGCTCCTCCTTGTTCGGTCTGTTCAGGGTTCAGGCGGGCGAGATGCGCTGCGGGCCCGAGAGAACGTCGGGGTCGCTATCGCTATCGGAATCGGTATCGAACCGTTTTCGCCCCGTGTCGACGAAACACCCAGCACCAACCACTAAACACCATCGGGTAACGAGCAGGTGATGGGTCGATACCGAACCCGGTACCGACCCCGACCCCGATGAAAGAGGCAAGCCACGATCGGCGTCAGTAGAGGATGGGGTCGCCCGAGCCCCACGATCAAGGCGCGCGAGTGTCGCGGCGCGAGGCGCACTTCTGTTGCGCCGCAGCGAGCGCGGCACGCAGCGCAACGCCGAGCGTGGGGCTCCGGCGGCCACATCACCCGCCGATCGAGCGCATCTGGCAGCACACGTGCGCCGGCTCCCCCACCGAGAGGTTGTGGTCCGAGGGTTTGTGCCGGATCGTCTGGAAGAAGAGCTCCGCCAGATCCTCGTCGCTGCAGCCCCGGCGGATGGGCCCTTTGAGGTCGACCTGGAAATCGGAAAGCAGGCAGGGCCTCAGCTGCCCGCTGGCGGTGAGCCGCAGGCGGTTGCAGCGGTCGCAGAAATGGCGGCTGATGGCCGAGATGAAGCCGATCTCCCCGCGGGCGCCCTCGAGCCGATAGCGCCGGGCCGGTCCGTCGAGCTCGGAGCGCGGTACGGGAATGAGGGGACCCAGCGCGGCAAGACGCTGCATGATCTCGGGCACCAGGAGCGTCGGTTTGCCGGCAAACTGCGAGCGGCCGATCGGCATGAACTCGATGAAACGCACGTGGAACGGGTAGGCGAGGGAGAGGCGCGCAAGGTCCACCAGTTCGTCGTCGTTGACCCCCTCGATCGCCACGGCGTTGAGCTTGATGGGGTGGAAGCCCGCGGCCTGCGCCGCAAGAATCCCCTCCCAGACCCGGTCGAAGTGATCCATGCCGGTGATCGACCGGTAGCGCTCGGGCCTGAGGGTATCCAGGCTGACGTTGAGGCGCGTGATGCCGGCCGCGCGGATGCGGTCGAGGTTCTCCTTGAGCAGAACGCCGTTCGTGGTGAGTGAGATGTCTCGCAGATCGGGCATGCGGCGGAGCTGGGCGAGGAAGTCGTAAACGCCCCTGCGCACCAGCGGCTCCCCTCCCGTGACCCGCACCTTGGTGATCCCCAGCCGCGCACCGACGCGCACGATGCGCAGCGTCTCCTCGTAGCGCAAAATCGTTTCATGGGAAAGGCGCGGAACCGCTTCCCGCGGCAGGCAGTAGGCGCAGGCCAGGTTGCAGCGATCCGTGATCGAGACCCTCAGGTAGTTCAGGTGCCGGTTGCAGGGGTCGATCAGGCGGGTGGGCGGGTGCTGGGTCATTGTCGGTTCCCACGCGGCCGGGGCGTCAGAACTGTTGCCACCCGGCCGCGACGGTGTCGGTAATGGGGATGATCGATGAGAAGTTGCTCACATCGAAGACCTCCCGCACGTAGGGCCTGAGCGCACTGAGGACCACCTTGCCTTTTTGGCTTTGAACCCCCTTGACGGTCAGCAGGATGACCCTCAGGCCGGCGCTGCTGATGTAGTCAAGTTCGCTCAGGTCGAAGAGCAGCCGGCTCTTCCCTTGCTGCATCAGCCCCTTGACGCTCGCCTCCGCGGCGGGCGCCGAATCGGCATCCAGGCGCCCGGTGAATTTGAGGCAGACCACACCGTTGTTCTCCTGCTGCGCAATTTCCATCGGGAGCCTCCCCTCGACCCTCTTCAGCGGTCATCCTGGGTCATCCGTACACCAGATGCCGCCCCATTTCAACCGCAGAACCCCTTCAGACGCTCCGCCCCCGGTGCTGCTCGAAGTAGGCCTGGACGGCGGCGCAGAGCCCGGGGATGGTGTAGACCGCGGCGACGGCGGCGACGTCAAACCCCGACTGCCGGGCGGTGTCGGCCGTGACCGGGCCGATGCAGGCGGCCGGCAGGCCGGCGGCAAGCTCGGCAAACCGTCCGGCGGGGAGCAGGGCCATGAAGTTCTTGACCGTGGAGGAGCTCGTGAAGGTGATCAGATCGACGCTGCGGCTCTCCAGGCGGGCGACCAGCTGCCCGATGTCGGCTGCCGCCTGGAGGGTCTTGTAGGCGGGCACCTCGCGGACAACCGCCCCCATGGCGGCGAGTGCATCCGGCAGAACCGGACGCGCCTCCTGGGCGCGCGGCAGGAGGATGCGCCGGCCGCGGAGATCGTGCCGGCCGAAGGCGGCGACGACCGATTCGGCCACGTAGGTTTCGGGGACGAGGTCGCTTGTCAGCCCGAACTCCATCAGGCGGGCGGCGGTGGCCGGGCCGATGGCGGCGGTTTGGATGTGCCCCAGCGCCCGCACGTCCCGCCCCCGGCGGAAGAGACGCTCGAAGAAGGCGCTCACCCCGTTGACGCTGGTGAAGACGACCCAGTCGTAGGCGTCCATCTCCGCGAGGGCGGCATCGAGCGCGCTGATATCGTCGGGGGGGGCCACCTCGATCGTCGGGAATTCCAGGCACTCCGCGCCCAGGTCCGAGAGCGCCCGCACCAGATCGCTGGCCTGCTCGCGCGAGCGGGTCACGATGATGCGCCGGCCGAGGAGCGGGCGCCGTTCGAACCAGTTCAGGCGCTCCCGCAGGGAGACGACCTCGCCCACGACGATGATGGCGGGGGCCGTGAGGCCGGCTTCCCGGACCCTTGCGGCGATGTCGGCCAGTGTGCCGCTCACCGTGACCTGGGCGGGGGTGGTGCCCCAGCGCACGAGGGCGACCGGGGTCTCGGGCGGACGGCCGTTGGCCGTGAGCTCGCGCACGATGTAGGGCAGGTTCTTCACCCCCATGAAGAAGACCAGGGTCCCGATGCCCCGGGCGAGGGAGGGCCAGTCGATGGCCGAGCTCTCCTTGGTCGGGTCCTCATGGCCGGTGACGAAGGCGATGGTCGCTGTCAGCCGGCGGTGGCTGAGCGGGATGCCGGCATAGGCCGGGGCCGCCACGGCCGAGGTCACCCCGGGCACGACCTCGAAAGCGATGCCGGCTTCGACGAGCACCTCCGCCTCCTCGCCGCCGCGGCCGAAAACGAAGGGGTCTCCGCCCTTGAGGCGCGTGACCACGCGGCCCTCGCGCGCCTTGCGTACGATGAGGGCGTTGATCTCCTCCTGGGGAAGGGTGTGGTCTCCGCCCTTTTTGCCCACGTAGATCCTCTCGGCCCCGGGTGCGGCGTGCCGCAACAGGGACGGGGAGGCGAGGTAGTCGTAGATCAGGACCTCGGCCTTGGCGATGCACTCGAGGCCTTTGACGGTGATGAGCCCGGGGTCTCCGGGGCCGGCTCCAACGAGGTAGACGATCGGCGTTTTCATGTCACGAGAGGGTGGCTGTGAGTTTTGAGAGCAGACGCTTCGCCCCGCGGCCGAGCAGCACCTCGGCCAGCTCGATCCCGAGTAGCTCCGCCGCCTCGGCCGGGCCGGAGAGGCAGTGGCGGATCACGGCGCTGCCGTCGACATCGGCTACCAGGCCGGTGATTCGAATCCGGCCCGCAGCCACGGTGGCGTACCCTGCGATCGGCACCTGGCAGCCGCCTTCCAGGCGCCTCAGAAAGGCCCTTTCACCGGTCACGGCCGCGCGGGCGGCGGGGTGGTCGAGGGCGGCGGCCATCGGCGCGATGCGGGTGTCCGCCCGCCGGATTTCGATGCACAAGGCGCCCTGTCCGACGGCCGGCAGCATCAGCTCCGCATCCAGATGCTCGCTGATGCGCTGCGCGAGCCCGAGCCGCCTAACCCCGGCGGCGGCCAGCACCACGGCCTCCAGAGCGTCGGTGTCGAGTTTGCGCAGCCGGGTGTCGAGATTCCCCCGGAGCGGTACAATGATCAGGTCCGGGCGGTGGTGCAGGAGCTGCGCCGCCCGGCGCAGACTGCTCGTTCCGATGCGGCTTCCGAGCGGAAGCGCCGCAAGCGGGCGCCCTCCGCGGGAGATCAGGACATCGGAGGGGTCCTCCCGTTCGGGGACGGCGCCGATGGCGAGTCCCTCCGGCACCTCGGCCGGCATGTCCTTCATGCTGTGCACCGCGAGGTCGACTCGCCCGTCTATAAGCGCCTCTTCGATCTCCTTCACGAAGAGCCCCTTGCCGCCGACCTTGGCGAGGGGCACATCGAGGATCTTATCGCCCTGGGTCTTGATGATTTTGAGTTCGACGGGGGTTGCGGGGAAATGCCGCTTGAGAGCGGTGCGCACCCACTCGGCCTGCCATAGGGCGAGGGGGCTGCCTCGGGTCCCGATGACGACCGGCTCCGGCATCAGTGCTTGCACCCGGCGCAGCTCGAGGCGTGGCAGCCGCCGCAAGAGGAGCCGGCAGCCTGCTTGACGGTCTGGCCGCCCCCGCCCTTGCTGACGAACCCGCAGGCGGACATGAGCTTTCGCACCTTGCGGCTGTGGCAGAGCGTGCATTCGGGCTTGTCGCTGCCGATCAGCAGGCACTCGAAATTTTTACCGCATTTTTCACAATGAAACTCGTAGATGGGCATGCCGTTTCTTTCTCCTTGAGGGGCTCAGTGCGCGAGCCTCCCATCGTCGGGGAGGGGCTCAGGCGGAGGATGGCTCGAATTTCCGGCGCCGTCCATTCCCGCTCGCAAGATAACGGCTTAAATTCAAAAAACAACCATTTGTCAATAGCGGCGGGGCAGCGCAACGCGCAAGGCAAAACCGGAAGGCCGGCCGTCACCGGTGAAGGGGGGATCCGGCTCCTTCCGGCGGCGTGCCTCAGCCTCGATCCGCAAGCGCCTCGATGACGCCCGCGGCGATGAGGGGCAGCATGATTTCGTGGTGCCCGACCAGGGAGATTCCCCGGCCGCCGCGGGCCGTGGGCCGTGTGACCACGTTCATCGTCGGCCGGTAGTGCCGGATGAAATCGAGGTTCACCGTGGTGAAGGCATCCAGGCGATAGCCCAGGTTGCGCGCCAGGCCGACGGCTTTCAGAAACACCTCCGGCAGGATCACGGCGGAGCCGGCATTGATGAAGACCCCGCCCTCCAGGCGGGCGACCTGCGCGGCGAGCAGCCGGAAATCGAGGTGAGAGGCGGCCCCGGTCGCGGCGGGGTCGAAGCCCGGGTGCATGTGGAGGATGTCGGTGCCGATGGCCACATGCACCGTGACCGGGATGCCGAGGCGCGCGCCGGCAGCGAGGATGCACTGGCCGGCGTGGGGGAACCCTGCCGCCAGAACGGCCTCCCCGACCCGGCGGCCCAGGCCCGCGGCCGCCTCCGCCGGGGCGGCCAGGACCCGGTTGAGGAACCCGGCCGTCTCCGCCGCCATCCCGAAGCGGCCTTCGTCGAGCGCCGGGCCGACCTCCTCCGAGGTGCATCCGGCCATGGCGATCTCCACGTCGTGGATGATTCCGGCCCCGTTCAGCGCGACCCCGGTGATCACCCCGCGCGCCATCAGGTCGATCACGACCGGGCTCAATCCCACTTTGACGACGTGGGCGCCCATGGCGAAAATGACGGGTTTTCGGCCCGCGGCCGCCTCCGCCACGGCGGCGATCACCGCCCGGAGGTCGGCTGCGGCCAGAAGGCCGGGCAGTCCGTTCAAGAAGTCGGTCAGCAGACCGCCGCGGGTCCAGGGGTGCGCCGCAGCGCCAATCTCCACCTTGCGGGTCTGCCGGGCCAGGGGCTCGGTCGTCACCCGGCTCAGGTCGAGCGGTTCGGGTTCAAGCGTCATGGGGCCATGCTCCCGGCAGGGGGGTAAGTGCCCAGGGGCCGCTCGCAAGTGCGCTCATCGGGCGCGGCCTCAGGAGGTCGCTCCCGGCAGGGCCTGCGCACGGCGTATCTCCTGAGCGGCATCGACGCCGAGCTCCCCGGCCGCCTCGAACTCCCGCAGGGCCTCCTCGGAGCGGTTGCTTTTGAGCAGCAGCCGGCCCAGGCGATGCCGGAACAGGGCGTTTTCGGGGGCGAGGGCAACGCTTTCACGGCAGAAGACGAGCGCAATCTCGGGGTTTTCGCCCGTGCCGTCAAAAAGCCATCCGAGGGCGGAGAGGGCGGCCGGGTCCCGCGGGTTGAATTGAAGCGCCTTTTTGTAAGCGCCGATCGCTTTTTCCGGGAGGGCGAGCGCATCGTAGCAGTCGCCGAGGTAGCGGTAGACCCCGCCGGATTTCGATCGCAGGCGCGCCGCCCGCTCGAGCCGCTCGCGCGCGGCCTGGGGCCGGCCGAACTCGAGCTCGAGCGTTCCGGTCTGAAAGAGGATCTCGAAGACGTCGGCGCGCAGGGCGGCGGCGCGCTGCAGCCATTCGAGGGCTTTTTCGCGCTGATTCAGCAGCCGGTGGACGAGCCCGATGTTGTAGGCGGCCATGTAGTCCCGGCCGTCGATCCGGGCGGCGGCTTCGAGCGACTTCAGCGCCTGCTCGTACTCCCCGCGCACGGCATGGCAGACACCCAGGCTGTTGAGCACATTGAGGTTGACGGGGTCCAGTGCAAGCGCCCGGCCGAACTCCCGCAGCGCGGCCTCGGTCTCGCCCCGCTCGAAGAATCGGTCGCCGCTGATGTTCAGGCTGACCGCATCGAAGAGGGCCCGGGCCCCGGGGCCGAAGAAAACGGCGTGGTCCACGGCCTTGCGCGCATTTTCCAAGGCCTCGTGCACGGCATACGCCAGGGTGGGGTGGAGGGCGATGCCCGCCGTCAGCGTTCGTGCGGTGCGGCTGCGGCATTTTTCCTGCAAAGAACGCACGGCGGCAGACGCCTCCTCCGCGCCGGCCTGCGGCAGAAAACCGGCCAGCAGCCCCTGCTCCTCGACCCCCCAGAACCCCCCTGCCGGCGCGCAAAGCCGCTCCAGGCCGCGGGCGGTTTCCAGCAGGGCCTCCGGGTCGCCGCCGGCCGCCTCCCCCTCGGGCGGGGGATCGAGCCGCAGGGCGAGCGCAGCGAAGCGGTCGACGGCTTTCAGCCTCCGGGTGCAGGCGCCCCGCAGGCCGGTGCCCCAGAGCAGGTCCGGGTAGACGGCGCGCAGCAGCTCCCGGGTCGCTGCGGCGTCCGGCGGCGAGGCCGCAGCGGACGTGAGGGCATCGGTGCGCGAGATCAGGAAATGGTCGCGGGAGCCTTCCCTGCGGGTGATTTTACGCTTGCGGCTGCTCATCGTTCAGGTCGTGCTCAGCAGGGAGGCGAGGGCTGCGGCGATGACGGCAGGCTCCTCCTCCTGGACCGTGCGCAGGTCGACGACAAAGGCCTCATCCTCGATGCGGCCGATGATGGGCGGGTCGTTTCGGCGCAGGGCGAGCTCCAGGGCATTGGCCGAAAGCCCGGTGATGCGCAGCTTGAGGCAGCGGCTCGGCAGCTCGAGCAGCGGCAGGGAGCCTCCGCCGGCCTTCGAGGGGAGCCGGGCGGCCTCGATCGTCAGCCGGGAGTCGGCGAGCGCGGCGAGACGTTCGGCGAGCTCCGCGGCGCGGGCGGCAATGGCCTCTTCCGGTTCGCTCAGCATCCGCAGGGTGGGTATGGCCCGAACCGCGCGTGCCTCGTCCCGGTAGAGGCGCAGCGTGCCCTCGAGGGCTGCCAGCGTGAGCTTGTCGATGCGCAGGGCGCGGTTGATGGGGTTTTTGCGGATGCTCTCGACCATGGAGCGGCGGCCGACGATGATCCCGGCCTGGGGGCCGCCCAGAAGCTTGTCCCCGCTGAAGGTGACCACGTCCGCGCCGCTGGCGACCGACGCCTGGACCGTGGGCTCCTTCAGCAGCCCGTACCTGGAAAAATCGACGAAGGTGCCGCTGCCGAGATCCTCCATCACCGGCAGGCCGTGCCGGGCGCCGAGCGCGACCAGTTCCTTGAGCGGCACCTGGGCCGTGAACCCGATAATGCTGTAGTTGCTCCAGTGCACCTTCAACAGCAGGGCGGTCTCGGCATCGATCGCCTCTTCGTAGTCCCGCAGGTGGGTGCGGTTGGTCGTGCCGACCTCTTTAAGAAGGGCCCCGCTTTTGGTCATCACATCCGGGATCCGGAAGGAGCCGCCGATCTCGACCAGGTCTCCGCGCGAGACGATCACCTTGCGGCCGCGGGCCAGGGTCTCCAGGCTGATCAGGACCGCGCCGGCGTTGTTGTTGACCACCATGGCGTCCTCGGCCCCGGTGATCTCGCAGAGCAGGTTCCGGACGGCCGCGTAGCGCGACCCCCGTCGGCCGGCCTGAAGGTCGTACTCGAGGTTCGAATACCGTCCGGCCACGGCGAGCAGGTGTTCCACCGCCTCCGCGGCGAGGAGCGAGCGGCCGAGGTTGGTGTGGATGACTACGCCGGTGGCATTCACGACCCGCCGGAGATTCGGCTGCATGGCCCGCCGGACCCCCTCCTTGACCCGTGCCAGAATGGCGGCATCCGTCAGGTCCGCCTCCGGATCAGGACCGGCCTCGTTCAGAATGCGCCCGCGCGCCTCCGCGATCACCGAGCGGGCGGCGCCGACCAGGACCGAGGCGGGGATCAGTTCGAAGGCGGGGTCGGCCTTGGCCAGATCGAGCACATGGTCCACGGCCGGCAGCTCACGGAGGCGCTCTTTTTGGCGGTCGTTGAGGGTTACAGGGGCTGGTTTCATGCCGGGATCGCCGTTTCGGGTTCGGAGTCGAACAAGTTGACCGGGATCATGTCCACGATTTGCGCAAACTGGACGGCGGAGAGGCCGATGGCGTTCAGCCGGGGGGCGAGCAGGGCGGAGTTGGATGCTCCGACCTGCAGGCCGGCGCGGAAGCAGGACATGAGGAAGTTCGCCAGAAAAACGATGTGGGCCAGCGCTCCGTGCCGGGGGGCCCGCTCCGGAACATGGTGGTGGCGGATGGACTCCGCGATGGACTCCGGCAGCGACCACCTCGCCGCCAGACGGTGGCCGGTCTCGGTGTGGTCGACGCCGAAGACCTCGCGTTCGGCCTGGATGAAATCAAGGGCCTGATCCTCCGACAGGCGGCGGTAGAAGAGCGGGTAGGCACGGTGAAGGTACTGGTCGAGAGCCACCTTGCCGATGTCGTGCAGCAGTCCCGCGGTGTACGCCAGGGCCGGTTGGGCGCACCCCGTGAGCAGGGCCAGCCGCTCGGCGATCACGGCGGTTCCCACCGCATGATGATAGAGACCGCCTTTGCACAGGGAGTAGCCCCCGGAAGCGGATTGCTCGAAAAAACCGTCCACCGCTGCGGCGATGACGTAGCGCATGAAGAGATGAATCCCCAGGTACATCAACGCATGGTCCAGCGACTCGATCCGTTGCCGGCTGGCGAAGGTTACCGAGTTGGCGAGCTTAAGGGTGCGGGCGCTGATGACCTGGTCCTTGCGGATCTCCGCCGTGAGCAGGCGCACATCGTATTCCTGCTCCTCTTCGATCATCTGCATGATCTTGAGGGCGACCTGTGGGATCGGCTGCAGCCGCTCCAGGGCAAGGTCGATCTCTTCAGGCCGGGGAGCCGCGGCAGGGGGGCCCGCCGCTGCGGGGATGGG
Source organism: Desulfobacterales bacterium (assembly GCA_025454275.1). Classification (GTDB taxonomy): domain Bacteria; phylum Desulfobacterota; class Desulfobacteria; order Desulfobacterales; family SpSt-501; genus SpSt-501. Next base: position 13,304 of record JALOOS010000008.1, read on the forward strand.
GTCGGCCGGATCGATGCGGCAGGCCCAGCTCTGCATGTCGAGCCTCAGGCAGCAGGCGCAGACGCCGCCCGTTTCCGCCCGGGAGATGGGGATGGCCTGCTCGCGCAGCAGGGCCTCGACCCGCTCTGCGGTGCGCCCGCCGATGTTGAGGCTGATGTCCACCTCGCCGACCGGGCCGATCAGTGCCCCCCCGGCGATGAAGGCCCGGAGCCGTTCGGAACTGGCACCGGCGTCACAAAGGGAGCGCAGAAACAGCGGCAGACCGGTGGAGGCATATTTTTCGGGCTGGAAGTCGCCCGAAAGGCTGACCGGCTCGGGCAGCAGAAAATGGGCCAAGCCGCCGACGCCTCTATCTTCGTCCACCAGGGCGAGCCCCACACAGGTGGCAAGAAAGGCCTCCAGAACCAAGGGTTGGCTGAACCCGACGAAATAGCTGCCGGCGCTGACGTGGTGGTGGTCCATTCGGTACGACCGGATAAATTATGACCCTGTAAACATTAACAAAAAAATAGCACGGCCCGGACCGGGATTCAACGCTTTTCTCTGAAAAATCTTTGCGCCGGCACCGATTTGAGGTATGCTGGGCGCAACGATCCGGTACCCAATCTCACAGAGGGCAGGAGAATCGACCTCGGATGCACACCATCCTCGTTACCGGCGGCTGCGGGTTCATCGGCTCCAATTTCATACGCTACCTTCTTGCGGAGAGCGGCTTCGACGGGTGCGTGGTCAACCTGGACAAGCTCACCTACGCCGGCAACCCGGAGAACCTGGCCGGGGTCGAAGAGCGGTTCGCCGGGCGATACCGTTTCGTCAAGGGCGACATCTGCGATGCGGCCCTCGTCCGCGAAACGCTGCGCCGGCACCGCATCGACGCCATCTGCCATTTCGCCGCCGAATCCCATGTGGACCGGTCGATCGTCGGCCCGGGCGCCTTTATCGAGACAAACGTCCAGGGAACCTTCACGCTCCTGGAGGCGGCACGCGAGCATGCCGCGGCGCTCTCGCTCTTCCACCATGTAAGCACCGACGAGGTCTACGGCTCGCTCGGCCCCGAGGGCTATTTCACCGAGGAGACGCCCTACCGGCCGAACAGCCCCTATTCGGCCTCCAAGGCCGCCTCGGACCACCTGGTGCGAGCCTACCACCACACCTACGACCTGCCGGTGACGGTCTCCAACTGCTCCAACAACTACGGGCCCTATCAGTTTCCGGAAAAACTGATTCCGCTCATGATCCTCAATGCGGCCGAAGGCAAGCCCTTGCCGGTCTACGGCCAGGGGCGCAACGTGCGTGACTGGCTCCATGTCGCGGACCACTGCCGGGCGGTATGGGCCGTGATGCAGCGCGGGCGGCGGGGGGAGACCTATGCCGTCGGCGGGCGTTGCGAAATGGTGAACCTCGACACGGTGCAGCTGATCTGCGACCTGCTCGACGAGATGCTGCCCGGCGATGGCCGGGGGCCCCGGCGCCGGCTGATCGGCTTCGTCAAGGACCGCCCCGGCCACGACCTGCGCTACGCCATCGACTGCCGAAAGATAGAGGCCGAGCTCGGCTGGCGGCCTCTGGAGACTTTCGAGAGCGGACTGCGCAAGACCATCCGCTGGTACCTCGACAACCGCGAATGGGTGAGCCGGGTGCAAAGCGGGGAGTATCAGCGCTGGATCGCGCAGCAATATCATCAATCTTGATCTGGTTGGCAGACAGATGAACCATTTCACCATCAGACGGCCGGAAGACTACATCGTATTCCCCCTGGACGTTGCCTCCGAGATCGAAGCCAAGCGGTTGGTGGAGATGCTCTCCGGGGAGGTGGGCATGTTCAAGGTCGGGCTCGAGCTCTTTATCCGCTGCGGGCCCGGAATCGTCCGGCTCATCCATTCGGCCGGCCCGGCGGGGGTGTTCCTGGACCTGAAGCTCCACGACATCCCGGCCACGGTGGGGCGGTCCATGGCCGCGGCGGCCGACCTCGGGGTCCGGCTGGCCACGGTGCACTGCGGGGAGTCCCCGGGGATGCTTGCTGCAGCGGTGGCGGCCGCCGCCGGCCGGGTGGGAGTGCTGGGGGTCACCGTATTGACCAGCGTTACGGCGGCCGATCTCGCGGCGGCCGGCCTGCGGGAGGAGCTTGCGGGCGATCCTCAGCGGCTGGTGCGGCGGCGGGCGCAGATGGCCCTTGCGGCCGGGTGCGCCGGCGTGGTCTGTTCGGGCCGGGAGGCGGCGATGATAAAGGCCGAGTTCGGCCCGGGCTGCCTCATTGTCACCCCGGGGATCCGCCCGAGTTGGGCGGGCAGCGGCACGGACGACCAACGGCGGGTGGCCACTCCGGCCGAGGCGGTCCGCGCCGGTTCGGATTACCTGGTCATCGGCCGGCCGATACGGGATGCCGCCGACCCGCGCGATGCCGCCCGGCGGACCGCCGCGGAGATCGCCGCGGCCCTGCAGCCGAGCGCGTGAATCCA
>JALOOS010000148.1 GCA_025454275.1 Desulfobacterales bacterium
CCGCTTCGAGCCCTACAACCTGGAGGGCGACTACCGGGTCCTGATCGTCAGCTACGGGACCATGAGCCGGGTGTGCCGCACGGTGATCGACAACTTCAAATCCGCCGGGGTCGAGGTCGGCATGCTGCGGCCCAAGACCCTGTTCCCATTTCCGCGGCAGGCCGTCTTCGAGGCCGCCTCCAAGGCGAGCTGCCGTGCCGTCATCAGCGTCGAGATGAGCATGGGGCAGATGGTGGAGGACGTGGAGCTCAGTGTGAAGGGGGCCCGGCCGGTCCACTGGTACGGCAAATGCGGCGGCGAGGTGCCGACCCCCGAGGACGTCATGGCCGAAATCCGCAAGCTGATATGATATCCAGCTGATTTTTTTTGATGGTAATTTTGGCGGCGGGGCCCCAGGGCGCCGCTGCCGGAGCCCGGCCGGCGCTGAACCCAACAGGTTGCCGCCGGACGAACAGGAGCCAAAATTATGGGAAAAGCATTTCATCGGCCGCAGGCGCTGGCCGACGTGGCCACCCACTACTGCCCGGGGTGCACCCACGGGGTGGCCCACCGCGGCTGATCGCCGAAGTGATCGACGAGCTCGGCATCCACGGCCGCACGGTGGGGATCGCCCCGGTCGGCTGCGCGGTGCTCTGCTACAACTACTTCACCTTCGACTTCCAGGAGGCCGCCCACGGGCGCGCCCCGGCCATGGCGACCGGCATCAAGCGGGTGCGCCCCGACCTGATCGTCTTCACCTACCAGGGCGACGGCGACTTGGCGAGCATCGGCATGAGCGAGATCATCCATGCCGCCAACCGCGGTGAGAAGTTCACCACCATTTTCATCAACAACGCGGTCTACGGCATGACCGGCGGGCAGATGGCCCCCACCACCATGCCCGACCAGCGCACCACCACCTCGCCCTTCGGGCGCAAGGTGATCGAAACCGGGATGCCCGTCAAGATGGCCGAACTGCTCTCGGCGCTGGAGACCCCGGCCTACATCGCGCGCGAGGCCCTGATCAAGCCCAAGTACATCAACCGGGCGAAGAAAGCGATCCGCAAGGCCTTCGACTATCAGGTGGCCAAGACCTGTTTCAGCATGGTGGAGCTGATCAGCACCTGCCCGACCAACTGGGGGGTGACTCCCCTCGATGCGCTGAAATGGGCCGAGGAGAAGATGCTGCCCTACTACCCCCTGGGGGAATACAAGACACCGGAGGCCGGCCGGCTGAACCCGGCCGCAGGGAGGAAACATGCAGAGTGAGGTCCAGTTCGCGGGGTTCGGCGGGCAGGGGGTCATGCTCATGGGGCAGATCCTGGCCCAGGCGGCCATGGACGAGGGCCACGAGGTGGTCTGGATCCCCTCCTACGGCCCGGAGATGAGAGGCGGCACCGCCTACTGCACCGTCGTGATCAGCGACCAGCCGGTCGGCTCGCCCATCATCCGCAACCCCCGCCACCTGGTCGCGATGAACCGGCCATCGCTCGAGAAGTTCGCCCCCACGGTCAAGCCCGGCGGGGTGGTCTTCGTGAACTCCTCCATCATCCCGGTCGGCGCGGGCCGCTCCGACGTCGACGAGCTCAGGGTGCCGATCATCGAGATCGCCGGCGAGCTCGGCAACGTCAAGGCGGCCAACATCGTGGCCCTGGCGGCCTTCGTGGCGCGCAGCCGGGTGGTCGCCTTCGATTCGCTGGTGGCGGCCGTCAAGCAGAAGTTCGCCGAAAAGGCGAAGCTGATCCCCCTCAACATGAAGGCGCTGGAGGCCGGGCGGAAAGCCGCCGAAGGCCATTAAGGCTCATCTCGAAACGGAACTCTGCGATCCCGGCATGAAACTGGACGTTCCCGCCCACATCCTGGCCATCCCGGCCTATGTTCCCGGAAAACCGGTCGAGGAGCTGGAACGCGAGCGCGGGGTGATAGGCGCCATCAAGCTCGCCTCCAACGAAAACCCGCTCGGCCCCTCGCCCTTGGCGGTGGCGGCCGTACGCCGGTCGCTGGACGGGGTCCACCGCTACCCGGAGAGCGGCGGGTTCGAACTCACCCGCAAGCTCGCCGCGCGCCTCGGGCTCTCCCCGGCGAACATCGTCCTCGGCAACGGCTCGGATGATATCATCGCCATGCTGGCCGCCGCCTTCCTGCGACCCAAGGACGAGGTGATCCTGGCGCGCCCCTCGTTTCAGATGTACGAGATCGTCGCCCGCACCGCCGGGGCGGTGCCGGTCGAGGTGCCGCTCAAGGATTTCCGGAACGACCTGGAGGCCATGGCCGGCCGGGTCACCTCCCGGACCCGCATGATCTTCGTGAACTCCCCTCACAACCCCACCGGCTCGATGGTGGAGCGCACGGAGGTCGAGGCTCTCGCGGCGGCGCTGCCGCCGGGGGTCCTCCTGGTGCTGGACGAGGCCTACATCGAGTTCGTGCGCGCGGCCGACCATCCCGACAGCCGCGACTACGCAGGCGGCGGCCGGCCGGTGGTGGGACTGAGGACCTTCTCGAAGGTTTACGGCCTGGCCGGCCTTCGCATCGGCTACGGGATCATGCCCGCCCCGGTCGCAGAGATTCTCCATCGCGTGCGGCAACCCTTCAACGTCAACCTGCCGGCGCAGAGGGCTGCCGCGGCGGCGCTGGACGATGCCGACTTCCTGGAGCGGACCCTCGCCCTGGTGCACGCGGGAGTGGACTATCTGACCCGGGCCCTCCGTGCGCTCGACTTGGAGTGTCTCTCCACCCAGTCCAATTTTCTCTTCTTCCGGGTGTCCCGGCCGGCCCAGGAGGTGTTCGAAGCCTTGCTCGACCGGGGAGTCATCGTCCGGCCGCTTGCCGGTTACGGATATCCGGAGCACCTCCGGGTGAGCGTCGGCCGGCCCGAGGAGAATGCCCGCTTCGTCGAGGCGCTCGCCGAGGTGCTGGGGCGCTGAGAGTCCATGAAAAGGCTCCTCATCACGATCGACGGGCCGGCCGGAGCCGGCAAAACCACGGTCAGCCGGCGCGTGGCCGAGCGGCTGGGATACCGCTATGTCGATACCGGGGCCCTCTACCGCGGAGTGGCCTATGCCGCGCATGCCCGGGGCGTGCGGCCGGAGGACGATGAGGCCCTGGCGGCGATGCTCGCGAATCTGCGCCTTCAGTTTGCGACCGGTCCCTCGGGCGCGCGCCTGCTGCTCGACGGCGAGGAGATCACCGACCGCATCCGCACGCCCGAGGTTTCCATGCTGGCCTCGGCGGTATCCGCGCGCCCGGCCGTGCGGCGCTTCCTGCTGGATCTTCAGCAGGCGCTCGGCCGTGAGAAGGCGGTGGTGTTCGAAGGGCGCGACATGGGCACCGTGGTCTTCCCCGGGGCGGATCTCAAATTTTTCCTGAGCGCCTCCGAGGAGATCCGCGCGCAGCGCCGCTTTGCCGAACTCGCGGAGCAGGGCCCCGCCCGGCTGGAGGATGTCCTGCAGGAGATGCGCCGGCGCGATGCCCAGGACAGCACGCGGGAGCTGGCGCCCCTCAAACCGGCGCCGGATGCCATCCGGATCGACTCCTCCGGGCTCTCCATCGAGCAGGTGGTGGGACTCATCGTCGACCACGCGCGCCGCCGGCTTGCCGCCGGCTGATAGGGCCCCGGCCGCGGCCCGCGCTACCCTTGCACGGCGGCACGGCCGCCGGCCCTTCATTTTGTCGTTGATTTTTTCCGCCAGTCTGCTACAAGTAAACGGTTCTAAAACTCGCGCCGGCGCACGAGAGGCCGGCGCCCAAGGGAGGAATCCACGTCTATGGTCAACGTCACAACCAACGCTGAAAAAGAGGAAGCGGCCGGAGCGCCCGCGCCGGCGCCGGCCGAGCCCAAAGAACCCGGCATGGAGGCCGCCGAGCCCTCCATGATGATGTACGAGGACAGCTTCGGCCAATTCAAAGAGGGCGAGGTGGTCACCGGGGTGATCACCTCGATCGACAAAGACCTCGTGCTGGTCGACATCGGCTACAAATCCGAGGGCCAGATCCGCATCAACGAGTTCCGCACCGAGGACGGCTCCATCACCGCCAAGATCGGCGACACGGTGGAAGTCATGGTGGAGTGGTGGGACGACGAAGAGGAGCGCGTCATCCTCTCCAAGGACAAGGCCGCCAACATCAAAGTGTGGGACAACATCAAGAAGTGCCACGACGAGGACGGCACCATCCGCGGGGTCATCACGAGCCGCGTCAAGGGCGGTTTCTCGGTGGACATCGGGGTTCCGGCCTTTCTACCGGGCTCCCAGGCGGACCTGCGGCCCATCCGCAACCTGGATGAAATGGTCGGCAAGACCTTCGATTTCAAGATTCTGAAATACAACCGCAAGCGCAGCAACATCGTGCTCTCCCGGCGGGTGCTGCTGGAGAAGGAGCGCGAAAGCAAGCGCGCGGCCACCCTCTCCTCCATCCACGACGGCAAGGTGGTGCCGGGGGTCGTCAAGAACATCACCGAGTACGGGGTCTTTGTCGACCTGGGCGGGGTCGACGGGCTGCTGCACATCACCGACATCTCCTGGGGCCGGGTCAAGCACCCCTCCGATCTCTTCAAGATCGGCGACCAGATCACGGTCAAGGTGCTCAACCTGGACCTCGAAAAGGAGCGGGTCTCCCTGGGGATGAAACAGCTCATGGCCGACCCCTGGAGCTCGGCTGTGCAGAAATACCCGGTGGGGTCGCGGGTGCGGGGGCGCGTGGTGAGCCTGACCGACTACGGAGCCTTCGTGGAGCTGGAGGAGGGGATCGAGGGGCTGATCCACGTCTCCGAGATGTCCTGGACCCGCAAGGTGCGCCATCCCTCCAAGGTGGTCTCGGTGGGCGAGGAGGTCGACGCCATGGTGCTCGACATCAAGCCCGATGCCCGGCGCATTTCGCTCGGCATGAAGCAGGCCGCCCCCAACCCCTGGGACGTGATCGCCGAAAAATACCCGGTGGGCACGACGATCGAGGGCAAGATCAAGAACATCACCGACTTCGGCATCTTCATCGGGATCGACGAGGGCATCGACGGCCTGGTCCACATCTCCGATCTCTCCTGGACGAAGCGGGTCAAGCATCCCTCCGAACTCTACAAGAAGGGCGATTTGGTCCAGGCCATCGTCCTCGACATCGAAAAGGAGAACGAGCGCTTCTCGCTCGGCATCAAGCAACTCCACCCGGATCCCTGGAAGACCCTGGGGCAGCGTTACAAGGTGGGCAGCGAGATCACCGGGACGATCACCAACGTGACCGATTTCGGCATCTTCGTCGAGATCGAAGAGGGCATCGAGGGCCTCGTGCACGTTTCGGAGATCAGCAAGGAGAAGATCAAGACCCCGGTCGGGCGCTACACCATCGGCGACATGCTCACCGCCAAGGTGATGACCATCAACAGCGACGAGCGCCGGATCGGCCTCTCGATCAAGCGGCTGGAAATGGAAAGCGAGCAGGGCCTGCTGAGCGAGTACGTGAGCAGTTTGAGCTCGCAGCGGACCACGACCTTCGGCGAACTGCTGCGGGAAAACCTGCAGGAGAAGCTCAAAGAAGAATAGGCCGTTCGGGCCATCCCCCGCCGGCAAACCCCGCCCGACCCCGGGCGGGGTTTTTTT
>JALOOS010000149.1 GCA_025454275.1 Desulfobacterales bacterium
CCGCTCCGCCTCCTCCAGGGGATCGCGGTCGGCGAGGAGCTCGCGCCGGATCTCCTCAGACACCACCGCGTGCAGGCGTCCGGCGTTTTCCACCCGGCGATCGATCGCAAACCCCCCTGCGGCCATCTCGCCGAACACGATGCGGGCAAGATCGGTGAACTGGTCGAACCCGTGGCGCGGCCCGGCTTCAGCATCCCAGGCCGGGTCGCGAAGGTGACGGCGGGCGCTGACGCACAGCGCTCGGTCGACAGCCCCACCCCAGGCGGCGTGGAGATACCCGCGAAAGTCCGGTAGGATTTTCTCGCGCAGCTCGGTTTCATCCAGCCGGTCGCACTTGTTGATCACCGCCACGAGGGACTCGCCGTCGAAGCGTTTGACGATCGGGGCGAGGATGTCGGCATGGTCCCGGCGCTTGGGATTCTCGGCGTCGAACACGCAGATCAGGACGTCCGAGCGGGCCACGACCTGCTCCAGCATCGGCAGGTGGCGCCGGTTGGCCGTGCTGTCGGTATCCGGGGTGTCGATCAGGCACACGCCGTGCGGCAGCCGCCCGTCCTCGATCAGCTGAAGCGCGAGCGCATCGGCGCCGAGCTCCCGGCCGAGTTCCGCGGCATCCTCGCCGCCGCTGCCCAGGACCACCACTTTCCGGGTCGTCGGCCGATCATGCCCGGCCGGGGAGATCGGCACCCCCCCCGCGAGGGCGTTCACCAGGGTCGATTTTCCCGAACCGGAAGGGCCGATGACCGTCACCACCAGGCTGCGGTCGAGCCGCTGGGCAATGCGCGCGATCATCGCCAGGACCTCCGCGCACTGCCGGATCAGCCCGGCGGCGGGCAGCCACAACGGCAGGCGCTCCAGCCCGGCTTTGAAACGCGCAACCTCGGCCGTAAGACCTTCCATCCGCCCCAGGCCCTTCAGGGCGGCCGTCTGCCGTTCCAGCATTCTCATCGGGTCCTCACGGCGGCGGCGCGGGCGAGCGCCCGGGAGAGGGATTCGGAAAGGCGGCCGGCGGCGGCCGCGGCCTCCTCGGCCGTGCGCAGGATATCCCCGGAGAGCGCCTCCTCGAAGAGGGCCTGCACGGCGGCGGATTTGCCCTGAAGCCAGGTCCGGGCCAGCGGGCCGAGCATCGCCTGGAGCTGCTTGCGGTCGGCCTTTTTCATGCCGCGCGTGACCGGGAGGGCCACCAGCGCATAAAGGTCCTTCATGCCGAAGAGCCCGGCCAGCTTGACCTTGATCGTGGCGCCCCCGACCGGGTCTCCGGTGGAGAGAACGTAGGTCACGGCCAGCGTAGCGGGCAGAACGTTCAGAGCCGCCCAGAAGGTCTGGCTGATCCTGGCCCAGGTCCCCATCCGGCTGCGAAAGTGGTCGGCGAGCTGGCGCAGCTCCCCGTCCATATCGCGCCCGATCCGTCCGATCTCCTCCCGGCGGCTCAGGATCCGCTCCAGCACCGCGTCGAAGTCGCCGGGCGGACGGCCGGGTGGGCCGCCACCGACACCGCCGGGTCTTCGGTGTCGCGCCGCTCTGGGGGGGCGGCGGCCCCGTCGGCAGCAGCCGCCGGGCCTGCCGCCGGCAGCACAAGGTGGGGGCTGAGCAGGTAGTGATTCAGGGCCGTCGCCGCCGCAACGAGGTTCTCCTCGAGCTTACGGGCAAACTGATCCTCCCGGCGGCCCCCAGCACGGCTCGCACGGGCAGCTCGATCAGGCTGCCCGTGCGCCGCATGAATCTCACCGCCGGCGGGTCGCTCGCGGCCCAGATCTTGGCGAAGCGCCGCACCACGCGATCCATGGGAAAGAAGCTCAGCGCCTCCTGGAGGCAGAGGGCCTGGGCCGCCCGCAGCCCTCCTGCATACCGCTCGAGCCCCTGCAGCGACTCCCGGGCGCGGCCGGCCAGCTCCTCGGCCCTCGCCAGCACATCCGCGACGATGCTTGCGTGGAGATCGAACCGGAGCCGGGCCAGGTCAAGGCCCTCCAGCGCCTCGGCGAGGGGCGGATCGCTCTCCCGCACCGGGCGCAAGGTCATGAAGGCCTCGCCGGCGGCGACCCGGTTGTCCTCGTCGGCGCGGTAGACCCCCAGCACACTCTCCTCGGCCGCCGCACCGTAGATGTGGCCCGCCACCGTCCGGGCGTGGGCGACCACCTCCTCGGTGCTGAAGCTGGGGTAGACACGGTAGACCAGGAAGCACCGGCGCCGGCCGATGCCGGTCAGCATCTCGGCGATGAAATCGGTGTTGTCGCGGTTGTTGTAATTGGAGTTGGTGAAGACGTAGATCAGGACGTCCGCCGCCTCGAGGGCCCCGCGGGCGCTCTCCCGGTTGGCGTAGCGGCCCCCGGCGCCGGTGTCGAAGTCGGGAGTGTCCAGGAGCACGACCCGTCCGGCGGTGGAAACATGCAGCGGGCCGCCCGGGGAGAGCAGCTCCTCCGGCTGCCCGAGAGGGGCGGCCGGCAGGCCGAAGGGGTCGAGCAGGGCTGCCACCAGGTCCGCGCGGCCGGCCAGCGCCGCCGGAAGTGAGAAGAGCACCCGGCGGTTCATCCCCGCCCGGCCGCCGGTAGGCGAGCGGGATTGGCCGATCAGGGTGTTGAAGAGGCTGGACTTGCCCGAGGAGCCGCCGCCGCAGACGGCCGCCACCAGCGGAAAGTCCGGGTCGAAGCGGGCGAGGAGGCGGGTGTCGATCGCCTTGGCCCAGGGCCCGATCTGCCCGGCATCGTCGAGCTGCAGGATCTCGCTCAGCCGCGGAAGATCCTCCCGGATCCGCTTCAAACTCTCGTGAAACTCCTTGTGCACACGTGCTCTCCCGTCCGGCGCGGAAGCGCGGCGCCGGCCTCGACGCAACGCTCATCGCCCGGGGCACCATAGCATAACGGCGATACCCCGGCAAACCGCCCCGCGAAGGTTGCCGTCGCGGCCGCATCTGTGCTACGGAGAGAGCAGCCGCCCGCAAACGACCGCACCCCAGGAGGAGTCGACCATGAAGGCCGCCGTGCTCTCGCTGTGCCTCTGGCTGGCATGCGCTCTGCCCGTGCCGGCCGCGGATGCCTACGACATCGGCGCCTGGCTCGCCGCACGCCTGGGGCCGCAGGAGGCGCCCGCGCTCCCGTCCACCGCCGACTCCTTCCGGGTGGAGACCGTGGCCGAGGGGCTCGAGAGCCCCTGGGCCGTGGTGCCCGCACCTGACGGCCGGCTCTTCATCACCGAACGGCCGGGAAGGCTGCGCGTGGTGGAAAACGGAACCCTCCGGCCGGCACCCGTGCCGGGGGTGCCCCCGGTCGCCTATCGCGGCCAGGGCGGACTCCTGGACATGGCCCTGCACCCGGACTACGCGAAGAACCGGCAACTCTACCTCGCCTACACGGTGGAGACCGGGCAGGGCATGATGACCCGGGTGGCGCGCTTCGAGGAGACCCCGGCGGGGCTGAAACTCCTGCAGGTGGTCTTCCCCGGTTTTCCCGGCAGCGACAAGCCCAAGCATTTCGGCTGCCGCATCCGCTTCGGGGCCGACCGCACGCTCTATATGACCCTCGGCGAGCGCGGCGAAGGGGGCCGCGCCCAGGACCTCATGGATTTGAACGGCAAGACCCTGCGCCTGAAAGAGGACGGCACGGCGCCCCCCGACAACCCGTTTTACGGCCGCGCCGACGCCCGGCCCGAAATCTTCTCCTACGGCAACCGCAACTCCCAGGGGATGGCCGTCCAGCCCGGGACCGGGTGGATTTTCCAGACCGAGCACGGCCCCTCCTGGAACGATGCCCCCGGGGGCGGGGACGAAATCAACCTCATCGCCGCCGGCGGCAACTACGGATGGCCCCTGGTCCATCACCGCGCCACCCGCGAGGGCACCCTCCCCCCCCTGGCCGAGTACACCCCGGCCATCGCCCCGGCCGGGTGCACCTTTTACTCCGGCGGACGATTCCCCTCCTGGAGCGGGGACTTCTTCTTCACCAACCTCGTGGGGAAGAAGCTGGTACGCCTCAGGTTCGACGGACCCCGCGTCGCGGGGCAGGAATTCCTGCTGGAGAACGGCTACGGCCGGCTGCGGGATGTGGCCCAGGGGGCCGACGGTCTCCTTTATGTCATCACCTCCGACACCGATGCCTACGGGCCCGGACGCCCCGGCGGGGACCGGCTGCTCCGGCTGGTCCCGCGCGGATGAGGATCTCCTGTGGACTACACGCCCCTCTTTAAGCCCGCCTCCCTGGCCGTGGTCGGGGTATCGCTCGCGAACGACCGCCACCCGGCCAACGTCATCTACAACAAGATCCACCTGCGCTACCCGGTCACGGCCTATCCGGTCAACCCGCGCGGGGGGGTCTTCAAACGCGAGCAGGTTTTCCGGAGCATCGCGGATGTACCCGGCCCGGTCGACCTGGCCGTGGTCGCCGTTCGGGCCGAGCTCGTGCCGGAGACCCTCGCGGAGTGCATCCGCTCCCGCGTGGGCGGGGCGGTGATCGTCTCCGGCGGGTTTGCCGAGGTCGGCCGCGCCGACCTCCAGGAACGGATCACCGCCATGGCCCGCGAGGCGGGCTTCCCCTTCATCGGGCCCAACTGCCTGGGGGTCTACGCACCCGGGTATTTCGACACGTTTTTCCTTCCCGGCGAACGCCTGGTGAGGCCCAGCCCCGGCAAGGTCGGCTTCGTCAGCCAGAGCGGCGGCGTCCTGGTCGACCAGATGGTCAAGTTCACCGAGCAGGGGCTGGGACTGTCGCTTGCGGTCAGCATCGGCAACAAAGCCCTGATCCGCGAGACCGACCTGCTGGGCTACCTCTCCCGGGACCCGGATACCCAGGTGATCGCCTTCTACGTCGAGGGCTTCGGCCGCAACGAGGGCCGGCGCTTCGTGGAGCTGGCGGCGGCCATCTCCAAGCCGGTGGTCGTGCTCAAGGCCGGCAAGACCGCGGAAGGCATCCGCGCCGTCAGCAGCCACACCGCTTCCCTGGCCGGCGACTACAAGGTGTTTTCCGATGTGCTCGCCCAGCACGGGATCGCCGAGGCGCGCAACGAGTTCGAGCTCACCTGCTTCTGCGAGTCCCTCAGCCACTACCCGCGCGGAATCGAGGGGCGGGTCGGCGTCATCACGGTGAGCGGCGGCCACGGCGCCCTGGTATCGGACATCCTGAGCGACTTGGGGCTGCGCCTGCCGCGGCTCTCGGAGGGGGTCCAGGCAGAGATGCGCGCCGGACTTTCGCCCAGCATCCGCGAGATCGCCTCGCTGGTGAATCCCGTCGACTTGACCGGAAGCTCGACGGACGAAGATTTCGAGGCCGCCGTCGGCGCCCTGGGGCGCTCGCCCGAGGTGGACTGCCTGCTGCTGCTGCTCCTGCCCTATTCGCCGGGGATCAGCTCCGACCTGGGCGCCCGGTTGAGCTATGTGCACCAGCAGACCGGCAAACCCCTCGTCGCCTACGTCCCCCACGTGGAGAAATACCGGATCCTGATCGAGGGGTTCGAGCTGAACAACGTGCCGGTGGCCTCCTCGATCGACGGGGCGGCCTATATGGTGGAAGCCATGCGGAGGTGCAAGCCATGCTCGCTGCCGACTCAATGAGGATCATCGACGCCGCCCGCAAAGACGGGTGGGTGCTGGAGCCGGAGGCGCTGCGCCTGCTGGGTGCGGCCGGGGTGCCGGTCCCGCGGTTCGCCTGGTCCCGGACCCGCGAAGAGGCGCTGGCGGCCGCCGCGCAGATCGGCTTTCCGGTAGTGGCCAAGGTGGTCTCGGCCCAGGTCATGCACAAGTCCGAGGTCCGCGGGGTGCAGCCGGGGATCGCCGATCCAGGCGAGCTCTCCCGGGCCTGGGACCAGTTCAGCCGCCTGCCGGGCTTCGCCGGGGTTCTCGTCGCCGAGATGCTTGCCGGGCATGAGCTCATCGTCGGCGCCAAGATCGACTTCCAGTTCGGGCCGGTGATCTTGATGGGGATCGGCGGAACCGCGGTCGAAGTCTACAAGGACACGGTCACACGCATGGCCCCGCTCGCGGCCCGGGATGTTCCGGCCATGATCGAGTGCCTGCGCGGCGGCCGCCTGCTGACCGGCCACCGCGGGGGCGAGGCCCTCGACGTCGCGAAGCTGACCGAGCTCGTGCTCGCCTTTTCCGCCCTGGTCATGACGATCGGCGAACGGATCGACTCCATCGACCTGAACCCCGTCTTCTGCTCGTCGGAGCGCTGCGTTGTGGCCGACGCCCGCATCGTGCTGCCCTCCGGGACGTGAGCACGCCTCCGAAAACGGCGGCCGGCATCTGGCCCTATCTTCTCCTGAGCCTCGCCCCCCTGTGCTGGGCCGGGAACATCGTGCTGGCGCGCGGCGTCACCGACCTCATCCCGCCGGTGGCCTTCGCCTTCTGGCGCTGGAGCCTCGCCTTCATGCTGATCCTGCCCTTCAGCCTGCGGCAGCTCGCCGCGGACCGGCAGGCGATCGCCCGCGGCTGGAAGATGCTCCTCCTCCTCTCCCTGCTGGGGATATCGACTTTCAACACCCTGCTCTACACCGCGGTCCGCACCACCACCGCCATCAACGGCGCCCTGATCCAATCCACCATGCCCGCGGTGATCGTGCTCCTGAGCCTGCTGCTCTACCGGGAGCGGGTGGCGGCGCGGCAGATGGCCGGCGTCATGATCTGCATCCTGGG
>JALOOS010000150.1 GCA_025454275.1 Desulfobacterales bacterium
ATCCTCGGCACCCGGGAGAGCTGCTGCGGGGAGAGCATCCGCAAGACGGGCGACGAGGAGGTCTTCAAGCGGCTCGCCCGCGACAACATCAAGACCTTCATCGACCACGGGGTGAAGAAGATTCTCGTCTCCTCCCCGCACTGCCTTCACACCTTCACCCATGAGTATGCCGAGTTCCGTGTCAACTTCGATGTGGTTCACATCGCCCAGTACCTATTCCGGCTCCTGCGGGAAGGCCGGCTCGAGCTCAAGCGGGAGGTGAAAAAAAAAGTCGCCTATCATGACCCCTGCTACCTCGGCCGGCACAACGGGATCTATGCGGAGCCGCGCGAGGTGCTGCGCCGGGTGCCCGGCCTCGAGCTGGTCGAGATGCCCGAATCGCACGCGGAGAGCCTCTGCTGCGGAGGGGGCGGGGGCCGGATCTGGATGGAGACACCGAAAGGGGAGCGGTTCTCCGATATCCGCCTCGAGCAGGCGATCGGTGCGGGGGCCGAGGTGCTCGTCACCGCCTGTCCCTACTGCATCGCCAATTTCGAGGACAGCCGGCTGACCACCGGGCTGGCCGAACGGATCGAAATCAAGGATATCACGGAGATCGTGCGGGAATCCATTTAGAAGTGGTTTGATAACCCCGTCTAACGGCCGGGGGCTGCGTTGCAGCCCTCTCGAAATGCTCACAACCTGTCCAGGTTGCTCCGCTTTCGAATCGGCCTGCGCCTTGCCCGCGGCCGTGATCCGGGGTTCTGAAACCACTTCATGTCATCGATAAAAGACAGGGATCAAGGGGACGGACGTGGGACACGACAGCGTGCTAAACGAAAACGTGAACGAGCTGTGCCGCACCCGCAATTTCGGGGACGTGATGGTCGTCGGCGGCGGGATCAGCGGGATCCAGGCCTCGCTGGACCTGGCGGGGGCCGGGTTCAAGGTCTACCTGGTCGACACCTCGCCGGCCATCGGCGGGCGCATGGCGCAGCTGGACAAGACCTTTCCGACCAACGACTGTTCGATGTGAATCCTCTCACCGAAACTGGTCGAGGTCGGCCGGCATCCCAATATTGAGACACTGACGTTGACGGAGGTCCGCGAGGTCGAGGGCGGCGCGGGGGACTTCAGGGTCACCCTTGTCCAGAAACCGCGCTATATCCTGGAGGAGAAGTGCACCGGCTGCACGACCTGCGTCGAATACTGCCCGGTGCATTACCCCGACCCTTTCAACCAGGAGCTGTCGACCAACAAGGCCGTCCACATCTATTACGCCCAGGCCATCCCGCTCGTCGCCTACATCGACGAGAGCTGCCTTTACCTCAAAGAGCGAAAATGCCGGATCTGCGAAGGGGTCTGTAAAAACAACGCCATCGATTTCCAGCAGACGCCGCGAAAGATGGAGATCAACGTGGGGGCGATCGTGCTCGCCCCCGGCTTCGAGCCCTTCGACCCCGCGGCGAAGGGCGGCTACGGCTACGGCAAAATGCCGAACGTCGTGACCAGCATGGACTTCGAACGCCTGCTCTGCGCCACCGGGCCTTTCGAAGGGGAGATTCTGCGGCCCTCCGACAAGCGGCACCCTCACAAACTCGCCTGGATCCAGTGCGTCGGCTCCCGGCGGGTCACCCCGGGCGACAACAGCTACTGTTCCGCAGTCTGCTGCACCTACACCCAGAAACAGGTGATCCTGGCCAAGGACCACGACCCGGGGGCGGAGTGCACGGTCTTCCACAACGACATCCGCTCCTACGGCAAGGATTTCGAGCGCTTCTGCGAGAGGACGGAAAAACTCCCCGGTGTCCGCTTCATCCGAAGCTATGTATCGGTCGCGCGCGAAGACCCGGTGACCCATAACGTCGCCATCCGCTATTCCACCCCGGCGGAAGGGGTCCAGGAGGAGGAGTTCGATCTCGTGGTCCTCTCCGTGGGGTTGAACCCCCCGGCCGGTGCCGAGGGGCTGGCACGGCGCTTCGGGATCGAGCTCACCCCGCAGGGGTTCTGCAAGGTCGACCCTCTCAACCCTGTCAAGACCAGCCGCCCCGGCGTTTTCGTCAGCGGCGCCTTCCAGGGCCCCGTGGATATCCCCGAGTCGGTCTTCGCCGCCAGCGGCGCCGGCTCCCAGATCGGGGAACTCCTGGACTACCGCCGCGGCAAGCTCGCCCGCGAGCGGCGCTACCCGCCCGAAAACAGCGCCGGGGTCGAGGAGCCGCGGATCGGGGTCTTTGTGTGCCACTGCGGGGCCAACATCGGACGCATCGTGAACGTCCCCGCCACCGTCGACTATGCCCGGAGCCTGCCCCATGTGGTCTACGCCCAGGAGCAGCTGTTTTCCTGTGCGACCAACTGCGCCAAGGAGATCACGGACCTTGCCAGGGAGAAGGGGCTGAACCGGGTCGTGATCGCCGCCTGCAGCCCCCGAACGCTGGAGCCGCTGTTCCGCGACACCCTGCGCGAGGCGGGCCTCAACCAGTATTTCCTCGACATGGCCAACATCCGGGAGCAGTGCTCCTGGGTCCACTCGAAGGAAAAGGACGCAGCCACCCGCAAGGCGAAGGACATCGTGCGCATGTCGGTGGCCCGTGCGGGACGTCTCGAACCGCTGCAGGAGTTCGATCTGCCGGTCAACAAGGCGGCGCTCGTGGTCGGCGGCGGGATCGCCGGCATGACTTGTGCGCTCTCCATCGCCGGCCAGGGGCATGCGGTCCACCTGGTGGAGAAGGCAGCCGATCTGGGCGGGATCGCGCGAAAGCTGCACTACACCCTGGACGGACTCGATATCCAGAGCTACGTGCGCGATCTCGAACGCAGGGTGTACCGGAACCCCTCCATCCGTGTCTACACAGGGGCCGAGATCACTGCGGCCACCGGCTATGTGGGCAATTTCGAAACGCGGGTCCGGTGGGACGGGCGCACCACGGCGATCCAACACGGCGCCGCCGTCCTCGCCACCGGGGCCGATCTTTACACCCCCGCGGAATACCTTTACGGGCAGGATGCCCGCGTCATGACCCACCTTGAGCTCGAGGGGCGGATTGCCGCCGGCGACGCAGCGGTCGTGAACGCCGGGCGCCTGGTCATGATCCAGTGCGTGGGCTGCCGGAACGCGGAGCGCAATTACTGCAGCCGGATCTGCTGCAGCTCGGCCGTCAAGAACGCCCTCAAGCTGAAGGCGCTCAACCCCGGGATGGAGATTCTCATTCTCTACCGGGACATGATGACCTACGGATTCAGCGAAGACGGTTACCGTGAGGCGTCGCAGCGGGAAGTGAAATTCGTCCGCTACGAGCCGCAGGCCGCACCGCGGGTCGAGTCGGTCACCGAGGGGGGGGGCGCTTTTCTGCGGGTGAGCTTCACGGACCCCATCCTGGGCCGCGAGCTTTTCATCGACGCCGATCTCATCGCCCTCGCCGCCGCCGTCATCCCCTCGGCCGCCACCCGGGAGCTGGCCGCGCTGTTCAAGGTATCGCTCGGGCCGGACGGGTTCTTCAAGGAGGCCCACGTCAAGCTGCGGCCGGTCGAGTTCGCGGCCGACGGAGTCTATCTCTGCGGGCTCGCCCACTACCCGAAGCACATCCCGGAGACGATCAAACAGGCTTACGGGGCGGCCGGCCGCGTCCTGACCCTCCTCTCGCACGACACCGTCGTCGCCTCCGGGTCGGTGTGCGAAGTGGCGGAGAAACGCTGCATGGGCTGCGGGGAGTGCATCGCCGCCTGCACCTACGGGGCCATCGAGTTTCGCGAGACAAAGCTCGGCAAAAAAGCGGTCGTCAACCCGATCCTCTGCAAGGGCGACGGCCTGTGCAACGCCAAGTGCCCGACCGGGGCGATCGTCCTCAAGCATTTCACCGATGACGCCCTCCTGGATCAGATCGACGCAACGGTTGAAGAGGGCGCCTTCGCCGGCGGAAAGGGGTGAAGCAAGATGAGTGCCGCGATGACGTTCCGGCCCAAGCTGCTCGGGTTCGTATGCCACTGGTGAGCGTACGGGGCGGCTGACCTGGCTGGAGTTTCCAGACTGCAATATCCCACGGACATCCGGCTCATCCGCGTCATGTGCGCCGGCAGGGTGGACCTCTCCTTCGTGCTCCGGGCGTTCCTGCGCGGGGTGGACGGGGTCTTCATCGGCGGCTGCCGGCTCGGCGAATGCAACTACGTGACGCACGGCAATTATCACGCCCTGAACATGGTCCTCCTCTGCCGCCGGCTGCTGGAGCACATCGGGCTCAACCCCGAGCGGCTGCGGATCGAATTCATGTCCGGCGCCGACGGGATCCTCTTTGCCGAGGTGGTGGCCGACTTCAACAAACGCATGGCGGCGCTGGGGCCGCTGGGGCGCACGGAGGGGCTGGATCGCAAGGAGCTGGCCGCCCGGCTGGAACAGATCACCCGGCTCGTCCCCTACCTCAAGCTTGCCAACCGGGAGAAACTGGCGGCCCGCCTCGGCCGGGCGGAGGAGTGGGAGGCGCTCTTCACTCTCGATGAGATCGACCGCCTTCTGTCCGACGTCGTCGCCTTCCACATCGATCCGGAGAAGTGCCAGGCCTGCCTGACCTGCCTGCGCCGCTGCCCGGTGGATGCGATCGACGGCGGCAAAAACAGAATCCACGTCATCGACCAGGACAAATGCATCAAGTGCGGCACCTGCTACGAAGTCTGTCCTTCCCGATTCAGCGCCGTGACGAAGATCGCCGGCGGCCCGCTCCCGCCGCCGCTCCCGGAGGATGCCCGCACCATCGTCCGCAAGCGCAAGCCGGCCGCCGGAGAAACGCCGGCCGCC
Organism: Desulfobacterales bacterium; assembly: GCA_025454275.1. Taxonomy (GTDB): domain Bacteria; phylum Desulfobacterota; class Desulfobacteria; order Desulfobacterales; family SpSt-501; genus SpSt-501. The sequence continues at coordinate 4,766 of JALOOS010000150.1, forward strand.
GAATGACCGCCGTCCAGGCCGAGCAGGTGGAAAATGACCTCCCCGGGTAAAGACAACTCCTATCCCATCCTGCGCTGCGGGCGGGAAGGGTGCCGCACCGACGTGCACGAGCTGATCGGGGAGGAGCCGCTACTGATCCGCATCGAGGGAAGGCCCTATTCGGTCGTGATGCGCACCCCCGGGGAGGAGATCTTTCATGCGGCCGGTTTCTGTCTCGGCGAGGGGGTCGCGGACGCTCCCGATGATTTTCTCAGCATCGGCTACTGCCGGGACCTCGACCCGAATGTCATTGAAGTCCGGCTCACTCCCAAACGGATCGAAAAGGTGGGC
>JALOOS010000375.1 GCA_025454275.1 Desulfobacterales bacterium
CCTCGAACCCTTCGACCAGCATCCCCTCCGGGTCCAGGTCGGTGAAACCGTGGGGCCCGGTCATCTCCCGGCAGGACTCATGGGCGAACCATGCCTCCAGGTGGCCCAGCAAGGCGCGGGCGACCTCCGGGTCCTCGATGCACTCGAACCAGCCGAACCGGCCGCGCCGATACCCCAGCTTCTCCGCCTCGGGCCCGTGGATGATCCCGCAGACACGTCCGGCCGGGCGGCCGTTCTTCCGGGCGAGAACCATGCGGGTGTCGGCAATTCCAAACGAGGGGTTTTTGGCGGGAGTGAAAAAATCGAGCTCATCTTTGATCAACGGCGGGACGTAAAGGGGATCCCCCCGGTAAAGCTCGAAGGGGAGCCTGACCCATGTTCTGAGATCCGCGCCCCCGCAAACCTCGGTCAGCGAAACACTCATGGCGTCCTTTCCCTGAGCCGGCTCAGGCCGGCCGCTTTCATCCGGCATGAAACCGGTTGAAAAGGAAAACGGGTTTTACTATATAGTCCCTCTACACTATCTTTTTGCGGCATGCGCTATGTTCCAGTATCCACCGGCCGCCGTCAAGGGTAAATCGAGCCATCTGATATATGAAACGATCCATCATCACCAGGACCGGAAGCTATATCCCGCCCGAGCGGGTGCCCAATACCCGCTTTCTCGACCGCGAGTTTTTTGACCCCCAGGGGCGGCGCCTTTTGCGCCCCAACCCGGAGATCATTAAAAAGCTTTACGAAATCACAGGGATCGAGGAGCGTCGCTACGCCCCGGCCGGTATCTGCACCACGGACATGGCCGCCCGGGCCGCGGAGGCGGCACTCGAGGGGGTCGACCGCGAGGGGATCGACTACATCATCGTCGCCCACAACTTCGGGGACCTGACGGCCGAGGGCCTGCGCTCGGACATGGTCCCGACGATCGCCTCCCGCGTGAAGCACCGGCTGAAGATCAAAAACCCTTACACCGTCGCCTTCGACCTGCCCTTCGGCTGCCCGGGATGGCTGCAGGGAATGATCATGGCCGATTATTTCATCCGCTCCGGGGATGCCCGCCGGGCGCTCGTGATCGGCGCCGAAAACCTGGCGCGGATCGCCGATCCCCACGACATGGACAGCATGATCTACTCCGACGGCGCCGGGGCCACCCTGGTCGAAGCGACGGACCGGGAGGAGGGCATCCTGGCCCACCTCACCCGCACCGACGCCCACGACCACGCCTTCCTCCTGCGCATGGGCACATCCTACAACCCCGGCCGCAGCGGCGGTGAGATCTATGTCAAAATGGACGGCCACGACATCTACAAGTACGCGGTCAAGACCGTCCCGCTGGTCGTCAAGAAAAACCTGGAGGCGGCCGGCCTCGGCCTCGGGGACGTCGCCAAAATCCTCATCCACCAGGCCAATGAGAAGATGGACGCGGCCATCGTCAAGCGGCTCTTCGACCTCTACAAGGTCAAGACCGTCCCGCCCGACATCATGCCCATGATCATCTCCTGGACCGGCAACAGTTCGGTGGCGACCCTGCCGACCCTGCTCGACCTCATCACCAAGGAGCGCCTGGACGGCCACCGGATCCGATTTTAGGATATTTTTGTTGACAGCCCGCGGCGGCATTGCTATGCAGATCCCAGCTGCTTGAGCCTGATCCCTGCGAGAACCTCCACTCTGGAGCGTGCCCGTGCTCAAGTCCTCTCTCGCCGACAAAGCCCACCACCACATCAAGCAGTGGATCATTCACTATCATCTCAAGCCCGGTTCGGTCCTGAACGTCGGGGATCTGGCCCAGGCGCTGCAGATGAGCCACACCCCGGTGCGCGAGGCGTTGAGCATGCTCGACCGCGAGCACCTGATCGAGCGCCGGCCGCAGCGAGGGTACAGCGTCAGGGGGTTGGATCTGCAGGAGGTCGAAGACCTCTACGATTTGCGCATCTCCCTTGAGGAACTGGCGGTGCGGCAGGCCGCCCGACGCATCGCAAAACCCCAGCGCAAGCGGCTGGCTGCCATCCTGACCGAGGTCGAACGCGCGCTGAAGACCGATAAAAAACCGCGGACCCTCGAGCTCGAGCAGGACTTCCACGTGGTCATACTGGAAGCGAGCGGCAACCGGCCCCTGGCGGAGATGGGCCGCGGCATTCTCGACCGGATCTGGATGATCCAGAACGTGAACCTGCTGACCACGGGCCATCTTTCCGAAGCGCACCCCCAGCATCTCAAAGTGTTCAGCGCCATCGAATCCGGCGACCCCAAACAGGCCGGTTTGCTCATGAGAAAGCACATCTCGCAAGCCAAGGCGTTCGTCCTCTCGCGGCTGCGGCGGGCGGACGACGTTCTGGCGCAAATGGTGGGTGGCTTTCCCGCCCCGGGCGCCGCGGCGCCGAGGCAGCGGATGAAAAACGAATGAACGGACAGGAACTCAACGGGAGGTGCTTGCCATGAAGGCCCTGGCCATGGTGCTGGCGGCACCGGGGCGGCTGGAACCGGCGGAGTTCGAGGTCCGGCCGCCGTCCCCGGAAGAGATCCTGATCAAGACCCGGGTGACCTCGGTTTGCGCGACGGACGTCAAGGTGCTGCATGGTAAGGTGGGGTCCGCACGCTTTCCGGTGATCATGGGGCATGAATTCGCCGGCGAGGTGGTCGACATCGGCACGGAGGCGGCCCGGCGCTTCCCGGTGGCGGTGGGTGACCGGGTGACCCCGGAGCCCTACGTTCCCTGCGGCCGC
>JALOOS010000151.1 GCA_025454275.1 Desulfobacterales bacterium
TCCTTGACATCCAGGTGGATGTTGAGACCGGGATCGGCGGCAGCGGCCGCCGTCGCCAGGAAGAAGGTGAGCACGAGACCGGTCGTGATTCTCGCAAACTTGCGCATCGCAACGCCTCCGCATGTGACGACGGCACCCGGCGGCAAGATGCCCCCGGGTGCCGGCTGGGATGATCAGGATAAGAAGAAGCCGAGCAACAAACGCTTCTAAACGGCTAATATGGTGTCCGATGCGAGGATTTTCAAGGCAGGATCAGCCGGAGGCGACGGCATCGGCGACCAGGTCCCCCACTTCGGTGGTGCTCCGGCCCATCTTTCCCGAGGCGAGGCTGCGGATATCTTCAGCCACCACTTTCCTGACCGCCTTCTCGATCCGGGCCGCGGCCGCCGGCTCGCCCAGATGGTCGAGCATCATGGCGGCCGCTCCGATGGCGGCCAGCGGGTTGATGACGTTCTGCCCGGTGTACTTGGGGGCCGATCCGCCGATCGGCTCGAACATGGAGACCCCCTCCGGGTTGATGTTCCCGCCGGCGGCGATGCCGAGCCCCCCCTGGATGATGGCGCCGATGTCGGAGATGATGTCCCCGAACATGTTGTCGGTGACGATCACGTCGAACCACTCGGGGTTTTTGATCATCCACATGCTGACCGCATCCACGTGGCCGTAATCGGTCGTGATGTCCGGGTATTCGGCGGCCACCAGGCGAAAGACCCGCTCCCAGAGATCGAAGGCGTAGGTCAGGACGTTGGTTTTGCCGCAGAGGGTGAGCTTTTTGCGCCGGTTGCGCCGCCGGCAGAACTCAAAGGCATAGCGCACGCAGCGCTCGACCCCTGAGCGGGTATTGATCGACTCCTGGATCGCCACCTCGTAGGCGGTGCCTTTGCGGAGGAATCCGCCCCCGCCGGTGTAAAGCCCTTCGGTGTTTTCCCGCACCACGACGAAATCGATCTCCTCAGGCCCCTTGTCCTTGAGCGGGGTCGCGACACCGGGATAGAGGACCACCGGCCGCAGGTTGATGTACTGGTCCAGCCGGAAACGCAGCTCCAGCAGCAGCCCCTTCTCGAGAAGCCCGGGGGGGACCTCGGGGTGGCCGATCGCGCCGAGGAGAATCGCATCCATTCGGGCCAGCTCGGCCAGGACGCTCTCGGGCAGGATCTCGCCGGTTTTCAGGTAGCGCTCGCCCCCCAGGTCGTAGGGGTGCAGGTCCAAGCGCAGGCGGTCGCGGGTTTCGGCCGCTTTCAGGGCCTTCACGGCCTCGCGGATGACCTCCGGGCCGGTCCCGTCCCCGGGGATGACGGCGATGCGATAGGATCTGGCCTCGGCCATGGGAAATCTCCTTCTTCTGCCCGGGATCAGCCGCCGGCCGGCTGTGTTCGCCGGCGGACGTAGGCCACCAGGCCGCCGGCCGCGAGCAGCTCGCGCATGAAAGCCGGGATGGGCTTGGCCTGGTATGTTTTGCGGGTGGTGTGATCGGTGATCACCCCTGTTTCGATATCGACCTCCACCTCGTCGCCCTCCCGGATCTCGGCCGCCGCCGGGGCGGATTCCAGAATGGGCAGGCCGATGTTGAAGGCGTTGCGGTAGAAGATGCGCGCGAAGGAGGCGGCGACCACGAGACCGACCCGTGCGCCCTTAATGGCGATCGGGGCATGCTCGCGCGAGGAGCCGCAGCCGAAGTTCTTGCCCGCCAGGATGATGTCGCCCGGTGCCATCCGGGCGGCGAAGCTCGGGTCGGCGTCCTCCATGCAGTGGCGGGCCAATGCCTCGGGATCGGAGGTGTTCAGGTAGCGTGCGGGAATGATGGCATCGGTGTCGATGTCGTCCCCGAATTTCCAGATCCGGCCTCGTATCCGCATGGCTCCCCCTCACCTGCCGGCCACGTCGCCCGGGTGGGCGATGCGGCCGCAAACGGCGCTGGCGGCCGCAACCGCCGGGGAGGCGAGGTAGACCTCGCTCGCGACATGCCCCATGCGGCCGACGAAATTGCGGTTGGTGGTCGACACCGCGCGCTCGCCGGCCGCGAGGATCCCCATGTAGCCGCCCAGGCAGGGCCCGCAGGTGGGGGTTGAAACCGCCGCCTCGGCCTCTACGAAGATTTGGATCAACCCCTCGGCAAGGGCGTGCCGGAAGACTTCGGGCGAGCCCGGGATGATGATGCAGCGCACGTGGGGAGCCACCTTGCGGCCCCGGAGGATCTCCGCCGCGGTGCGCAGGTCCTCCAACCGGCCGTTGGTGCACGAGCCGATGACGGACTGATCGATCCGCACCTCACGCAGCTCGCTCACCCCGCGGACGTTGTCCGGCCGGTGGGGGCAGGCCACCTGCGGCTCGAGCCCGGACAGATCCCAGGTGTGGACCGCCTCGTAGATCGCATCCGCATCCGAGCGGTAAAAGGTATAGCCGCGGCGGGCGCGGCCGCGGACATAGGCGTCGGTGACCTCGTCCGGGGCGATGATCCCCACCTTGGCCCCGGCCTCGACCGCCATGTTGGAGATCGTGAAGCGGTCGCTCATCGGGAGCCGCTCGATGAGGGGGCCGGCGAACTCCATGGCCTTGTAGCGCGCCCCGTCGACGCCGATCCGGCCGATGGTGTAGAGGATCAGGTCCTTGCCTCCCACCCAGGCCTCCGGCTCCCCATGGTAGAGGAAGCGGATCGATTCCGGCACGCGGAACCAGGTCGTGCCGGTGACAAGGGCCGCGCCGAGGTCGGTCGATCCGACCCCGGTGGCAAAGGCACCGAGGGCCCCGTAGGTGCAGGTGTGGCTGTCGGCGCCGATGATCACATCGCCCGGCAGGACCAGCCCCTGCTCGGGCAAAAGGACGTGCTCGATCCCCATCCGCCCCACTTCGAAGTAGTGCGGCAGCCCCTGGGCCAGGGCGAATTCCCGCATCTCCCTGGTCTGCATGGCGGAGGGGATATCCTTGTTGGGCACGAAATGGTCGGGGATCATGGCGACGCGCTCAGGGTCGAAGACCCTCTCCCCGCCCGCCTCGCGGAACACCCGGATCGCCAGGGGGGCCGTGATGTCGTTGGCGAAAGCGAAATCGAGGCGGACCTCGACGAGCTCCCCGGGGTTCACCTGGGGCCGGCCGCAGCGGGCGGCCAGGATTTTTTCGCTGATGGTCATCGGCATGGAGGATCTCCGATTCGGTCCGTGATCCCCCCAGCCCCGCAAACCGCGGTACCGGGGGAACCCCTCCCGTCGGCAAGGAAGTGCAATTTTGCAGACATACTTATTCGTCGCCGCAAGGTCAAGCCGAAACGGCAGGCGGGAAGGGGCGCGATCCGCCCTGGGGAAGGGGGTCGCCCCCCTAACCCTCGTAGATGACGGCCAGGATGGTCGCCTTGTCTTCCTTGGCGGAGATGAGGTGCGGTGTCGTGGAGAGGTAGTAGGCGCTGTCGCCGGGTTCGAGCTCATGGCGCTCGCCGCCGATCTCGAGCAGGACCGTTCCGTTCAGCACGAAGACGAACTCCTCCCCCTCGTGCACGGACATCTCCTTATCCTGGCTGACGAGCAGCTGGACCACGAGCGCCTCCATGTGGTGGCCCTTCACCCCCGGGGTGAGGCTCTTGTAGCTGTAGAGGTGTTTCTTGCCCGCCCTGGCCGTGGAGCGGGCGGCGCTGACACGCTCCCCGCGGCGGGTGATGGAGAAAAGCTTGTCGCCCGTGCCGGAAACCAGGCGGCCGAAGGCGCTGTCAAGCGCCTTGGAGAGCTTGATCATGGTCCCGAGCTGGGGCTGGACCTCGTCGGCCTCGATGGCGGAGAGAAAGCCCACCTCGAATCCGGTCAGCCTGGAGAGCTCTTCGAGCGAGACCCCTTTCTCCTGGCGCAGCGCACGGATGCGGGCGCCGATCGCTTCGACCTCGCGCCCGGCGGGGGCGGCGATGGCGGCGGTGAGATCCTCGAAAAAATCCACTTCCAAAAAAGGAGATTTGCCCTTGGCAGTCATGGTTCCGCTCCTTCTTAGCTCATTTCCGATAGGATGGTTGCACGGGCTCTCTATCCCGGTCGCCTGTCACCGGTCCGTCACCGTGAACCTCGAACCGTGAACCCTTTTTCTATAGAACTGGTTTCACAACCTCGGATCACGGTTGCGGGCAAGGCGCAGGCCGAATCGAAAGCGCAGCAACCTCACTCGGTTGTGAGCACGTTCGAGAGGCCTGCAATCCCGCCTTGGCGGGACCCCCAGCCGTCAGACGCGGTTATGATACCAGTTATAGGCACTTTGCCCCGATGTGCCGGGCGATCACGATCCGCTGGACCTCGGAGGTGCCTTCGCCGATTTCAAGCAGCTTCTGGTCGCGGTAGAACCGCTCGACGTCGTACTCCTTCATGAGACCGTAGCCCCCGTGCAGCTGCACGGCGTGGTTGGCGCACCGGTACATCACCTCGGAGCAGTAGAGTTTGGCCATGGCCGCCTCCTTGGAAAAGGCCATGTCGCCGTCCCGCAGCCAGCATGCCTTATAAAGCAGCAGTCGCGCGCACTCGATCTCCATGGCCATGTCGGCCAGCTTGAAGGCGTTGGTCTGGAAGGTCGCGATGGGGCGGCCGAACTGTTCGCGCTCGTTCGCATAGCGCACGGCCCGGTCGAAGCAGCCCTGGGCCCCGCCCAGACCCATGGCGGCGATCGAGAGACGCCCGCCGTCCAGGGTCTGCATCATCTGGTGAAAGCCGTTGCCCCGCGGTCCCAGCAGGTTCTCCTTGGGCACCCGGCAATCCTCGAAGTAGAGCTCGGCCGTGTTCGAGGAGCGCCACATCATCTTGCCGTGCATGGCCCGGGCGGTGAACCCCGGGGTGCCGGCCTCGACGAGGATGCAGGAGAGCTCCGGTTTTCCGTCCCCCCGCTGGCCGGTTTTGGCGAGAACGGTCACCCCGCTGGTGATGGCGGTGGCGGCGTTGGTGATGAAGATCTTGCTGCCGTTGATGACCCATTCGTTCCCGTCGAGGATTGCCGAGGTCTTGGAGTTGGAGGCATCCGAGCCGGCATTGGCCTCGGTGAGGCCGAACCCCCAGAGGGCCTCCCCTCTGCAGAGGGCGGGCAGATTTTCTTTTGCTCCTCGCTGCCGAAGTAGTAAAGCGGGCCGATGCCGAGCGAATTTTCGGCCGCCACCGTGGCCGCATGGGAGCCGTCCACGCGCGCGATCTCCTCCACGGCGATGATGTAGGATAGGTAGTCCATGGCCTGGCCGCCGTATGTCTCGGAAACGAACACCCCGAAGAGCCCGAGCTCGGCCATCTTCTTCATGGTTTCGTAGGAGAACTCCTCCTTCTCGTCGAGCTCCCGGGCGACCGGTTGAATCTCGTTTTCGGCGAAGCTCCGCACCGATTCCCTGAGAATCTCGTGTTCCGAAGAGAGACTGAAATCCATCGCGCACCCTCCGCTGATCGCACTTGGCACAGGAAGTCAAAACTGTTAGAAA
>JALOOS010000376.1 GCA_025454275.1 Desulfobacterales bacterium
AACTTCCCCCGTCGAACATCCGGCGCTTGAGCACTGATGAACTCATCATCGTTCGTGCTGCAATGATGATTGTGCGACTATCGCATGGCGTCTTGAGCAAGTCGATCGCACGCCGGGAGGGATGGCTTAGAGCCCCCCTCCGGAAGGGGCTGCGGTCCGCTGGCCCGTCGTGAGACGTGTCCTCCTTTCGTGGAGGGTGATCCCTGCTTGCGCAGGCGAATCGACGCAACCCTAATTCATCGCCTCCGTTTTTGCAACCTCCAGGCGGTTTTTTGGGGCCGTCGCCGCAAGCAAATTTAGTGCCACATTTCTCCTCCTGGTGGCATTCCGCAGCGCGCCGGAGACCGGTGGAAGGATTCGCGCTTGACTTGATATCAGGGTGTTTATACTTTTCCGGCGATGCCGAACGGGGTTCCATGCGGCGCTGAAATGAACGGTAACGCCTTGGAGGCGGGCATGCGTTGGGAAGACGGGCGCAGAAGCGATAACGTGGAGGATCGCCGGGGAAGTCCGGCCGGCCGGCGTGTCGTCGGCGGCGGGATCGGAACCCTTTTGCTGATTCTGGTGGCCATGTATTTCGGAATCGATCCGTCCATCGTCATCAACCAGCCGCAGGCCCCCATGCCGGGCGCTGGCGCGCCCGCGCAGTCCGAGCCCTATTCCGTGTCGCCCGAGGAAATGCGACTTGCGGAATTCGTGTCCGTGGTGCTGGCCGATACCGAGGACGTCTGGCAGGCGCTGTTCCGGGGAATGGGCCAGAGCTACGAGGAACCCAAGCTGGTTCTCTTTTCCGGGGCCGTCGAGTCCGCCTGCGGCCTGGCTTCGGCCGCGGTCGGTCCCTTCTATTGCCCGATGGACCAGAAGGTCTACATCGACCTCAGCTTCTACAACGACCTGAAGAACCGGTTCGGCGCACCCGGGGATTTCGCCCAGGCCTACGTCATTGCCCACGAGGTGGGCCATCACGTCCAGAACCTCCTGGGGATCGCCGAAAAAGTCAACTCCCTCCGCGGCCGGGTGAGTGAAAGCGAGGCGAACCGGCTTTCGGTGATGATGGAGCTGCAGGCGGACTGCCTGGCGGGGGTCTGGGCGCATCATGCCGACCGGGCGCGCCAGATCCTCGAGGCCGGCGACGTCGAGGAGGCCCTCAACGCCGCCAGCATGATCGGCGACGACCGGATGCAGCGCCGGTCGCGCGGGTACGTGACGCCGGATTCCTTTACCCACGGCAGCTCCACCCAGCGCGTACGCTGGTTCACGCGCGGGCTGGAATCCGGCGACATGGGTCAGTGCAACTCCTTCCAGGCAGACCGTTTGTAACCCGCGGGGGGTCCCGCCGTCCCCCGGGCCGGTCGCGCCTCCGGCGGCCAGGACCGTCTTGACAATCCTTCGGTCGGCGTGTAGTCATGACCCTCGACCGTTCGCGTCGAGCCATCCCGCGAATTGTTGTCCCTCAGCGACTTTTCTCTACCCCATCAACAGACGGAGGTCCACATGAATGCCATCAGACGTGCTGCCTTCATCGTCGCCGGGCTCATCCTGATTGCGACGCCGGTCCTGGCGACCCGCAGATCCGTGAAGACGGAGGGGAGCGGGCGGTCAACGACAATGTCTATGAGACCCTGATGGCCCGTTCGCCGGACGGCAGGCTCACGGCGGGCCTTGCCGCCGCGGAGCCGAAACTGGTGGACGCCAATACCTGGGAGGTCAAGCTGCGCCCCGGGATCACGTTTCACAACGGCGAGCCCTTCAACGCCGATGCGGTGGTGCACAGCGTGAAGCGCCTCATCGACCCCGGTTTCAAGTCCGAGCAGATCTCCTTTTTTTCCACCATCAAGGATGCCAGGAAGGTGGACGACCTCACGGTCCAGATCGTCACGGACGGCCCCGACCCGATCCTGCCCGGGCGGCTCTACTGGATGAAGATGGTTCCGCCCGTCCACAGCAAGGACCCCAAGTTCGCCGAGACGCCGGTCGGGGAACCGCGGCCAGAACGTGATTCTGGAAGCCAACCCCGGCTACTGGGGCGCCAAGCCCGCGATCCAGAAAGCGACCTATCGCTTCGTGTCGGATTCCGGCACCCGGCTGGCGGGGTTGATGGCCGGCGAATTCGATCTCATCACCAACCTGCTTCCGGAGTTCACCAAAAAGGTGCCCCAGGCCATCCACATGCTGGGCCTCGAGCACCCGATCGTCATCCTGAATGCCGACGGCGGGCCGACCAAGGACGTGCGCGTCCGCCAGGCACTGAACTATGCGGTCGACAAGAAGGCCCTGGCCGAGGGGCTGTTCGAGGGTTATGCGCAGATCGCCCAGGGCCAGCTGCTGAGCCCTTCTTTCTTCGGCTTCAGCCGGTCGGTGGGGCCTTACCCCTACGATCCGGAAAAAGCCAAGGCCCTGCTGAAGGAGGCCGGGGCGGCCGGCGCGAGCATCGAGATCATCGGTACGGCCGGCCGCTGGCTGAAAGACCGTGAAATGGTCGAGGCCGTGGCGGGGTTCTGGGAGGCCGTGGGGCTGAAGCCCAAGGTGCGGATCTTCGAGTTC
>JALOOS010000152.1 GCA_025454275.1 Desulfobacterales bacterium
CATGCCGAGCGCCAAGGAGGAGGCCTTCGGCGCGGTGGCGGCGCTGATCCGCGGCGAGAGCCTGGAGCAGGCCATCGACTGGATCAACACCAAGACCAACCTCGGCCACTCGGCCTGCATCATGACCCAGAGCGGCAAGCACGCGCGCAAGTTCATGCGCGAGGCCAACGTCGGCAACGTGGGCGTCAACGTTGGGGTGGCCCAGCCCTATTCGTTCTTCCCGCTCGGCTCGCGCCGGGCCTCGTTCCTGGGCAACGCCAAGTCGCGGCTGGCCTCGATGAAACTCTTCATGGACGAGAAGACCGTGACGGCGCGGTGGGTGTGAGGCCGCCTGCGGCGGCTGTTTTAAGTTTAAAGGAGGCAGAACATGGGAAATAACCTGTTGCTGAAAAACATCGGCACGCTCGTCAGCGGCAATATCGAACGGCCGCTGATCGACGCCGATGCGGTGTGGATCGAAGACGGCCTGATCCGCCGGGTGGGATTTTTTAAGGACATGGACGAAAAAGCGGCCCAGACGGTGATCGACTGCGCCGGCACCACCGTGACGCCCGGCCTGATCGACTCCCACGTTCACCCGGTGCTCATGGATTTCAGCCCGCGCCAGAAGCAGACGGATTTCCTGGAGAGCGAAGTCCACGGCGGGGTCACGACCGCCATCTCGGCCGGCGAGGTGCACCTGCCGGGCCGGCCGACCGATCCGGCCGGCGTCAAGGCCCTGGCGATTCTTGCGGCCAAATCCTTCGCCAAATTCCGTCCGGGCGGGATGAAAGTGATCGGCGGTGCGGTCATATTGGAAAAAGGATTGGTGGAGAAGGACTTCGAGGAAATGGCCCGCGAGGGGGTCAAGGTGGTGGGCGAGATCGGCCTGGGATCGATCAAGGCCCCCGAGGAGGCCGCCCCCATGGTGCAGTGGGCGCGCCAGAACGGCATGATCGTCATGATGCACACCGGCGGCACCTCCATCCCGGGCAGCAGCACGGTGACGGTGGAAGACGTGCTCAAGGCCGGCCCCGATGTGGTGTCGCACCTCAACGGAGGCCCCACGGCGGTTTCCCTGGAAGAGGTCGAAAAGCTCATCACCCAGACCTCCATGGCGCTCGAAATGGTTCACTGCGGGAACCCCAAAGTGGCGGTGGAGGCCGCCGAGCTGATCGTCAAGCACCATGCCGCACATCGCGTGATCATTGGCAACGACGCCCCTTCCGGCACCGGCGTCGTGCCCTTGGGCGTCCTGCGGGTCCTCAACCTCCTGGCGGGGCTGTCCCCCATCACCCCCGAGCAGGCGTTGTGCATGGCGACCGGCAACACCGCGCGGGTCTACAGGCTGAACCGCGGGCTGATTGCCGAGGGACGCGAGGCCGACCTGGTCGTGATGGATGCGCCGTTGGGCTCGGTGGGCAAGGACGCGCTCACGGCCATCGCCGCCGGCGACAACCCGGGGGTTTCCCTGGTGCTGGTGGACGGCAAAATCGTCGTCAACACCAGCCGCAACACGCCGCCGGCGACACGCAAGGCGACGGTCAAGGCCGCCGGCTGAGGGTATCTGCCATGATCGTCAACCAGGACAAATGCACCGGCTGCGGGACCTGCGTCATGGACTGCCCGCTGGGGGCCGTTCGTTTGAAGGGCAAGAAGGCGGTCATCGGCGAGCGCTGCAGCGAGTGCGGCGCCTGCCGCCGCGTCTGCCCCGAGGAGGCCGTCAGCGCCGCCGACATCACCCGGCTGGAAGGCCTGCAGTGCGACGCCTGCCCCATCCGCTGCCGGATCAAGGAGGGCTTCATCGGCGCCTGCCAGCGCTACCGCAACGAGGCGGGCCGGCTCAGCCGGATAGCCCCGCTGCATGCGTTCGCACGGGTCGAGGCGACCGTGGGGAGCGATCCGGCCGAGGCCATCCGCCGGCCGCTCATCACCGGACTCGGCGCCGGCACCACCTACCCGGACTGCAAGCCCGCGCCCTTCATCGTCAACGGCCGCCGGCAGGACGTGGACGTGGTGACCGTCGTGACCGAGGCCCCTCTGAGCTACAGCGGCATCATGGTCAAGATCGACACCGACATCAACATCGGCGCGGAGGGGGCGGCGGTCCTGGCCGGAAAGCGCCGGGTCGGCATGGTGACGACCGAACAATACGGCTCCAAGATGCTCTCCATCGGCGGCGTCAACCAGCTGACCGGCAAAAACGGGATGGTGGTGGCGCGCACCATCGTCGACATCGCCAACGGCAGGGCGGTGAAGCTGCGCATCGAGGGTGGCCGCCGGCTCGAAATCCAGGTGGGCCGGCCGCCGGTGATCGACGGCGAGACCCCGGCCAACATGCGGGTCGGCTGCGGCAGCGCCACCATGGGGCTCTTCGCGCCCCTGTTCAAGGAGGCGGCCGACGAGGTGGTCGTCCTCGATTCGCACCTGACCGGCCTGATGAGCGAGCATGCCGCGGGCCGCTTCGTCGGCGCCGCGGCCTCCGGGATCAAGCTGAAATTCCCCCAGAGCACCCCCGGCCGCTATTTCGGAGACCACGGCCGGGGCTGGGGCGGGACCTCCGTCACGCGGCCGCAGGACATCGTCGCAGCCGTAGATCTCGCGGTCGCGCGGCCCGGCATGCGGGTGCTGATCACCGAGACCACGGGGATCGAGGGGGCGCTCTTCGAGATCGAGGCGGACGGCAGGCTGCGGGAAGTGCCCTTGACCGCGGAATGCCGCCGGGCGCTATCCGCCATCCGGGAAAGCTGCGAGCCGTCGCTCGTGTCCGCGCTTTACATGGGCGGGGCCGGCGGCAGCGCCCGCGCCGGCGTGACGCGCTACCCGATCGAGCTCACGCGCGCCGTGCACCGCGGCCAGGCCGTGCTCACGGTGGGCGGGGCGCCGGTCTTCATCCTGCCCGGCGGCGGCATCAATTTCATGGTGGATGTGCAGCGGGTCCAGGCGAATTTCTTCTACTGGACGCCCACCCCGGCCACCATCTGCCCCCTCGAGTACACCATGTCGCTCGCGGACTACGAGGCCATGGGCGGGCACACCGCGGCCATGCGGCCGTTCGAGGCGCTGGAGCCGCTGTTTCTGAAAGCCAACCACACAGGTAGATAGACCGAAGGCTGAAGACTGAAGGTTTTTTGGGACAAACCATGCGCGAGCACACAAGGCCAAAATCATTTGGGTACGTTGACAGGCGATGGTGTCATGGATCATCATTATTACCCTTCAGCCTTCAGCCTAACCACCTGAGCAGTTACAAAGACTGAAGCGATACCCGCATGGCCTATGAAAAAACGGTCCACATGCTCGCCGGCGGCGCCGTCATGATTGAGTGCGGCCCCATGCGGCTGGTCATCGACGCCCGGATCGGCCGGGTGGCGCAGCCGCAGGAAGCGCACCAGGCCGCCGAACACGCAGTCCGCTGCCTTGAGGGAGTGGCGGCCGCCTGGAAATCGCTCGGGCGGGACTACCGCGAGCGGATGTCTCTGATCACGAACCCGCTGGCGCTTAAAATGATCGCGAGCGTTCAGGCGGTCGGCGATGCGGATCTTACTCCCATGGCGGCGGTGGCCGGCACCATCGCCGATGCGGTCGCCGATTTTCTTTTTCAGCGCGGCATGACCCGCGTGGTGGTCGACAACGGCGGGGACATCGCCATCCGCAGCTGCGACGGCGAACCGGTGGCCGTAGGCATCCGCCCGCAGGTCGACCATCCGGGCATCTCCCATACCGTCGTGCTGGGACCGGAGCGCACGGCCTGGGGGGTTGCCACCAGCGGTATCGGCGGGCGCAGCCTCACACGAGGAGTCCTGGAGGCCGCAACCGTCGTGGCCGGCGATGCCTCGCTGGCCGACGCCGCCGCCACGGCGGTGGCCAACGCCAGCTATATCGCCGACAGCGGCGTTGTCCGCAAGCCCGCCGAGGCGATCGACCCGCACACAGACATTGCCGGCCTCGACGTGACCGCAGGGGTTGGGGCGCTTGCGGAAGAAAGCAAGCAGCAAGCGATCGATCAAGCCCTGCGCCGGGCGGAGGGGATCATCGACGACCGAATCATTCTGGGTGCGTTCGTGGCATGTCAAGGGCGGACGGCCATGACTCGGTTCATCGCCGAGCGGGTGATAACGCCTTCGAAGAAGCCCATTTAGCGGGGTGCGGGGCCGTTCCGTTGTCCAAGAAATGCTGTTTCTGTGGGAGTGGCTTCCAGCCACGAAAGCGTCGCGGCAAGATGCCGCTCCCACCGAAAGAATTTCAACTTCCCCAACCTGGACAAGCTGGAGCCGAATTCGAAACACGAAACTCGAAACAAGTTCGAAGCTCAAAGTGGAGGAGCCTTTCATGGAAGTGCGCAGGTACATCACCATCGTGGAGGAAATCCTGGAGGAAGGCGGCCGCAAGATGGAGCCGGCCGGCCGACGCGCCGCGGCCGTCGCCATCATCAGGAACCCGTTTGCCGGCAAATATGCCGAGGACCTGACTCCCCTGATCGACATCGGGGACCAGCTGGGCGGCATCCTGGGCCAGATGGCCGTCGACGCCCTGGGGATCCGTCCGGAAGCCGCCGAGAACTACGGCAAGGCCGCCATCGTGGGCGAGGCCGGCGAGCGCGAGCACGCCGCGGCGATCCTGCACCCCAAGCTGGGAACCCCTTTCCGCAATGCCGTGGGCGGCGGGAAGTCCCTCATTCCCTCAGCCAAGAAACTCGGCGGCATGGGCACCGAGATCGACGTGCCCCTCAATTACAAGGACGCGGCTTTCGTGCGCTCGCACTTCGACGCCATGGCGGTGCGGGTGCCGGACGCGCCGCGCGCCGACGAGATCGTGGTGGCCCTGGTCGTCACCACCTGCGGACGCCCGCACCCGAGGATCGGGGGTCTCAAGATTTCGGAGGCGAAGAAGGAAGACGGGTTGAGGTAGTTGGGGGTCAGGGATCGGGGTTCAGGGTTCAGGCGATTTGCGGGGACAGGCGCCATAATCTTCGATCTAATCGTA
>JALOOS010000153.1 GCA_025454275.1 Desulfobacterales bacterium
GGGACGCTCGACATCCGCACCTTCTCCTACCCCCTGCAGCATCGCGGGCCCTGCACCCTGAACATTGCGCTCGATCTGCGCACCACGGTGAGCCTGGCGCCGCACACGGCAGGGCGGGTGCGGGTGACGGCGCAGGGGCTGGGCAGCGCCGAGTTTCCGGCCGGCCGTGCCCCTTACTCCCACCGGCTGGGGTTGATGTTCGCGCTGGCCGACGTTTTTCACGCCGCGGGGGTTCACATCCGCATCCGATCGGACTCTCCGCCCAGGAGCGCCCTGGGCGGCTCATCCGTGGCCGCGTGCGCCCTGGCGGCAGCCCTGGATGCAGCCGCCCGGCGGGGCCGCCCGGAAAGGGCGATGAGCCCCCGCTCCATCGCCCTTCTGGCCCACGCCGTCGAGGAGAGCGTCGCCGGGGTTCCCTGCGGCTACCAGGACCAGCTGGCGGCGGTCTACGGAGGGGTCCATGCCTGGTATTGGGTGCCCTTGCCCCGGGCGGCGGTGTTTCAACGCCGACGAGTGGTTCCCCCCGGCCGGCACAGGGAGCTCGACCGGCACCTCCTGGTCGCCTACGGCGGGATCCCCCATGTCTCCGCCGACGTCAACCGCCGCTGGGTGCGACAGTTTCTGGCCGGTCGGACCCGGGCGGTCTGGGGGGAGATGACGGGCCTGACCCACCGCTTCGTGGAGGCGCTCTCCGGGGGCGACTTCCGCGGGGCGGCGGAGTGCATGCGCCGCGAAACCGCGCTGCGCTCCCGGCTGACGCCGGAGGTGCTGGACGCACTGGGCCGCAGGCTCGTGGCCGCCGCCGGCCGCGCCCGCTGCGGCGCCCGGTTTACGGGGGCCGGCGGCGGCGGGTGCCTATGGGCCATCGGGGAGGTCCGGGATATCGACCTTCTCCGCCCCCGCTGGCAGGAGATCCTCGCCCGGCGGCCCGGAGCCCGCCTGCTGCCGGCGGCCGTGGCGCGACAGGGTCTGATCGTTCATCCGGACGGGTGATGCGGCCGCGCCGCGCCAACCCACTTTTCGCTTGGCATTTCAATTAAAATGGCCTATTCACATAGCCCGCCGTTGCGGTGAACGCTCCGCTCCAAGGAGACCGAGAACATGTATTTCCAGGACCTTATTCTGACCCTCCAGGCCTTCTGGGCCCGCAAGGAGTGCCTCATCATCCAGCCTTACGATCTCGAAGTCGGAGCCGGGACCTTCCATCACGCCACCTTGCTCCGGGCGCTCGGGCCCGAGCCGTGGAAGGTCGCCTACGTCCAGCCCTCCCGGCGGCCGACCGACGGCCGCTACGGCGAAAACCCCAACCGCCTGCAGCACTACTACCAGTACCAGGTGCTGCTCAAGCCCTCGCCCATGGACGTTCAGCAGCAGTACCTGCAGAGCCTGACCGCCCTCGGCATCGATCCCCTGGCGCACGACATCCGCTTCGTGGAGGACGACTGGGAATCCCCCACCCTGGGGGCTTCGGGCCTGGGCTGGGAGGTGTGGCTCGACGGGATGGAGATCACCCAGTTCACCTACTTTCAGATGGCCGGCAGCCTCGAGCTCCTGCCGGTCTCCGTGGAGCTCACCTACGGGCTGGAGCGGATCGCCATGTACCTGCAGCAGGTGGACAACGTTTACGACCTGCAGTGGAACCGCACCCTGCGTTACGGGGATGTCCATCACCGCCAGGAGGTCGAGCAGTCCACCTATAACTTCGAACAGGCCGACGTCGGCATGCTCTTCGACCTCTTCGGCCGCTACGAGGCGGAATCCAAGCGGGTCATCGCGCAGGGGCTGGTGCTGCCGGCCTACGAGTTCTGCCTGAAGTGCTCCCATACCTTCAACCTGCTGGATGCCCGCGGCGCGATCAGCGTGACCGAGCGCACCGGCTACATCGGGCGCATCCGCAACCTGGCCCGGGCCTGCGCCGAAGCCTTCCTGGCCCAGCGCGAGGCAATGGGGTTTCCGCTGGGGAAGGGTGTTTGAGGTCGGCCCGTCGGCCCGTCAGCCGGTCAGCCGGTCGGCGGGAAAGGTTTAAAGAGCCGACGCTGCGACCGGCTTTTCCCGGATCGACCGGCGACGGGCCGACGGGCCGACCGGCCGACCGGCTGATGGGCCGACCATTATCTCCCATTGAGGTAGACGAATAATGAAGACCTTTCTGCTTGAAATCGGGACCGAGGAGATCCCCGCCGGATATATCGATCCGGCGCTGGCGGCGTTGGCCTCGACGCTGAGCCGGAAGCTGGACGACGCCCGCATCACCCACGGCCCGGTCCGCACCTTCGGGACCCCGCGGCGCTTGACGGTCACGGTGGCGGAGGTGGCGGCCCGCCAGAAACCGCTGACGCGCGACGTGTTGGGGCCGCCCCGCCGGGCGGCCTATGACGCGCAGGGGCAGCCGACCGTGGCGGCGGTCAAGTTCGCCGAAAAGGTCGGGCTGCCCATGGAGCGGCTGGGGACGACAGCCACCGCCAAGGGCGAGTATCTCAGCGCCACGGTGACCGACCCGGGGATGGCCACGCCCGCGCTGCTGGCGAGCATCCTGCCGGAGATCATCCTGGGCCTGCCCTTTCCCAAGAGCATGCGCTGGGGGAGCCTTCCGATCGCCTTTGCACGGCCGATCCACTCCCTGCTCGCCCTTTTCGGCAAGACACGGGTCGACATCCAACTGGGCGGGATCCGCAGCGGGCGGGCGAGCTTCGGCCACCGCTTCGTCCACCCGCGCCGGGTGCCGGTCCCCGATCCCACTGCCTACGTGGAGGCGCTGCGCGCGGCCTCGGTCATCGTCGATATCGACGAGCGGCGCAGCCGGATCGACGCAGCGGCGGCCCAGGCGGCCTCCGGCGTCGGCGGTGCGGTTTTGGCCGATGAGGAGTTGCTGGGTATCGTCACGCACCTTGTCGAGTACCCGGCGATCGCCGTCGGCCGCTTCTCGGAAGACTTTCTCGAACTGCCCCCCGAGGTCCTCATCACCGCCATGCGCGAGCACCAGAAGTACTTCGCAGTGGTAAACACGGCCGGCCGCCTGCTGCCCTACTTCATCGCCGTCAACAACACGCCGGCCACCGACATGGCGGTTGTGATCCGGGGACATGAGCGGGTGCTGCGGGCGCGGCTCGAGGATGCGAAATTCTTCTATCGCAGCGACCGCGACATGCCCCTCGAACGGCAGGCGGAAAAACTGAAAAATGTCCTTTTTCAGGCCCAGCTCGGCTCGATCCACGACAAGGTGAGCCGCGTGGGGCGACTGGCGCGCTTCGTGGCGGAGCAGGCCGGCGGCGGCCCGGATCTCGTGCGGCATGCCGAGCGCGCCGCGAGGCTGTGCAAGGCCGATCTGGTCAGCCAGATGGTGGGCGAGTTTCCCAAGCTCCAGGGCATCATGGGGCGGGTCTATGCCCGGGCGCAGGGGGAGGACGAGGCGGTCGCTCGTGCAATCGAGGAGCACTACCGACCGACCTATTCCGGCGGGCCGCTGCCCGAGAGCGAGGCGGGGGCGATTCTGGCCGTCGCCGACAAGCTGGACACCATCTGCGGCTGCTTCCGGGCCGGGCTGATCCCCTCCGGGGCGGCCGACCCCTATGCCCTGCGTCGCCAGGGGATCGGTCTGATCCAGATCATGCGCAGCCGCGAATGGCGCTTCCCCCTCGGCGGCGCGGTGGTGCGAAGCCTCGAGCTGTATGGCGGTGCGGCGGACACACCGGCCGATACCGCTGCCCGGGTTCAGGGGTTCCTGGAAGGGCGGATGGCCTCCACCCTCGTGGAGGAGGGCTTCGCCAAGGACACGGTGGCCGCGGTTTTAGGGGTGGCGTCCGATAGCATTCCTGCGGTCTGGAGCCGCGCCCGGGCCTTGGAGGCGCTCCGGAAAAAGCCGGATTTCGAACCGATCGCAGTCTCCTTCAAACGCGTCGTGAACATTCTGCGCCGGGCCGAGGGATTCACGCCGGCAGCGGTCGCGGAGGGGCTTTTCAGCCACCCCTCGGAAGGGGCGCTGCTCCGTGCGTTCCGGGAGGTCGAATCGCTGGTGCAGGCAGACCTGGGCCAGGGACGGTATGACGATGCCCTGGCGCGGGTGGCCACCCTGCGCGCCCCGGTCGATGCCCTCTTCGATGACGTCATGGTGATGGCGGACGATCCGGCCGTGCGCCGCAACCGGCTATCACTGTTGGCGCTGATCGCGGCGCTGTTCGATGCGTTTGCCGATTTTTCGAAGCTCGCCGCATAGCGCAATGTTTAAAAACACCCATTGCAGGGAGGCGTGATGCCCTACGATCCGGAAAAGGACAAGGTCCTCAAGAAGTGGAAAAGCGAAGAGACCGGCCTGGTGCTCTCCATCAACCGCTACGGGGAGGGGGAGGCGAAGCTGCAGATCGGCCCGCGCATTCTGAAGAAGAAGGACGGCACGGACGGGGCGCCGGTCAAGGCGGGGCGGCTCTCGATGGAGGATGTCATCTGGTTGAACGATATGCTGGATGAGATCCGCGACGAGCTGGGACGATTGAATCAGCCGCAGTAGAACCGGTTCGAGACCCTCGGATCACGGATGCGGCTCCCGCAGCGGCGGGACCCACGCCGTTGGGCGGGGTCGGGGTTATGCAACCGGTTCTAAGCCGTGCGGCCGGCGGATGGGGGGCCTTCCATGGCGGATGCCATCATCCAGCCCGGGCGGGGCAAGGGGGCGGCGCCCGTCGGGCCGCTGGCGCTCCTGGCGGCCACCGGCCCGGACCTGGTCCTGCTGCGGGACACCCTGGGCTTCGGCGGGGATGAGGGGCGGCGGCTGTTTACCAGCCGGCTGTATGCCCGCTCCGGGCACCATCCCGGGATCTGCCTGGCCGGACCGATGGTGGGGGCCCCCTATGCCGTCATGGTCGCCGAGACCCTGATCGCCTGGGGCGCCCGCCGGCTGGTTTTCCTCGGCTGGTGCGGCGCCGTCACGGATTCGGTTGCGATCGGCGACCTGGTGCTGCCGACC
>JALOOS010000377.1 GCA_025454275.1 Desulfobacterales bacterium
CTACCGCACCCTCAAGAAATTGAACTTCATGATCCTCAAGGTGAACGCGATGCGCCGGGCCTCGATCGCCGGCGAAATCCCCCAGCGCTATGCCGCCCGTCTGGCGGAGCGGGTCGAAGAGAAACAAGGTCGAAAATAGGTGCTCCCCGGCCGCCCGGACCTTGGCCCCTTTTCGGCGGTTTGAAATCGAGCCGGGCGCATCGCCGCTTTTCCCGAAACGCACTTTTTGCAGGTCGGCCCTGCAGGAGTTGGATTGAAGAAGAAATTGACCATTGCCCTCCTCTCCGGCGGCAGCTCCTCGGAACGCGAGGTCTCCCTGAGCAGCGGGCAGCAGGTGTTCGAGGCCCTCGACAAGAGCCGCTACGAGGTGCGGCGCTACGACCCCAGAAACGACCTCGGACGCCACGGGGCGAACGGGGAGGACGGGACCGTCCAGGGGCTCCTCGACCTGCTGAACATCCCCTACCAGGGCTCCGGGGTCCTGGGCAGCGCGGCGGCCATGAACAAGATCGCCGCCAAGCGTCTCTACGCCCAGGCCGGCCTGCCGATCCCGGCCTACGCCGTCGTGCGGCGCGGGGAGGCGGCCGACCCCGCAAGGCTTTGCGCGCGTCTGGGTCTGCCCCTCGTGGTCAAGCCCGCCGTGGGCGGCTCGAGCGTCGGCATCCGGATCGTTCGCAAGCCGGAAGAGCTGCCCCCGGCGCTGGCCTTCGCCCTCGATCACGACGGCGAGGTGCTGGTCGAAGCCTACATCGAGGGGATCGAGATCACCGGCTCCGTCCTGGGCAACGAGAGGCTCGAGGCGCTGCCGGTCATCGAGATCATCCCCGCACCCGGCCATGAGTTTTTCGATTACCACGCGAAGTACACCCCCGGCGCCTGCGACGAGATCTGTCCGGCCCGGATCGATGCGGAGCTGACCGCCAAGGCCCAGGCCCTTTCGCTCGCGGCCCACCGGGCGCTCTTCTGCCGGGGCTACAGTCGCACCGATATGATCCTCAAGGGCCGTGAGATCTTCATCCTCGAGACCAACACCATCCCCGGCATGACCGCGACCAGCCTTCTGCCCCGGGCGGCGCAGGCGGCCGGGATCGGCTTCGGCCGGCTGCTCGACCGGCTGATCGCGCTCAGCCTCGAAGGCCGGGGCGCTCCGGGGTGAGGCCGTGATCCTGCGCACCGCCGCTGCCCTCGCCGAGCGCTTCGATGCGCTGGGGGCGGGGGATACCTTCATCGGCCTTCTGCCCGCGCGCTTTCTCCAGGCGGCCCCGGCCGCGGATCTGGTCGGCCGCGGGGTGCGCTGCCTGCCCTCGGTGCTCTGCCAGCTCCTGGCCCGCTCGAAGTGCGCCCAGGCCCATCTGCTGCGGCGCTGGATGGCCCCCGGCACGCGGGTCGTCGCCCGCCGGGTCGAGCTGATGGAGGCGCTTCAGGAGGCGCTCTACAACGCGGTGGGGCTCTGCGGGGAGGCCTATCCCTTCGTGCTGCAGCCCTTCCTGCACGGGGTGGCCGACGTGCGGGTCATCATCGCCGGCGGCCACACCGAGGCCTACCGCCGCGAGAACCCCTTCAACTTCCGGGCGAACCTCGCCGCCGGCGGGTCGTGCACACCGACGGCGCTCGGCGCGGCGCCCCTCGGCCTGTGCCGGGAGGTGATGGCGCGCGGCGCCTTCCCCTATGCCCACATCGATCTGCAGCTCATGCCGGAGGGCGCCTGCTATCTCTCCGAAATCGCCCTGGACGGCGGTATCACCGGCGCCCGCATCGGGCGCGAGGAGCTGAACGCGATCAAGCAGGCGACGCTGGAGCGCCTGGCGGCGCCACACACTTAGTCCGCGGCGCCCCGGCCGGCAGTCGGCCCGGCGGCGCCCGGCAAACCCATTCAGGAGGTAGGTATGAACGTACTCGTTATCGGCGGCGGCGGCAGAGAGCATGCCCTGGTCTGGAAAATCGCCCAAAGCCCCCTGGTGGCCAAGGTCTTCTGCGCCCCGGGCAACGCGGGCATCGCGGAAATGGCCGAATGCGTGCCCATCGCCGCCGGCGACCTTCCGAAGCTCCTCGACTTCGCCCGCCGCGAGAAGATCGACCTGACCGTGGTGGGCCCCGAGGGGCCGCTTGCCGAGGGGATCGTGGACCTCTTCGAGCAGGAGGGTCTGCGGATCTTCGGCGCGAGCCGGCGCGCGGCCGAGATCGAGGCGAGCAAGTCCTTTGCCAAGGCCCTGATGACGAAGTACGGGATCCCCACCGCCAGGGGCAAGAGCTTCACCCGCATCGCCGACGCCCGCCGCTACCTGCGTGCGGCGGGCCTTCCGGTCGTGGTGAAGGCCGACGGGCTCGCGGCCGGCAAAGGGGTGATCGTCTGCCGCACCAAGGCCGAAGCCGATGCGGCGCTCGATCGGGTGATGGTGAAGCGCGAGTTCGGCGCCGCCGGCCGGGTGGCCGTGATCGAGGAGTGTCTGACGGGCGAGGAGGCGTCGTTTCTCGCCTTCACCGACGGCCGGACGGTTTTGCCCATGCCCTCCTCCCAGGACCACAAGGCCGTCTTCGACGACGACAAGGGACCCAATACCGGCGGGATGGGCGCCTATTCGCCCGCCCCGGTCGTGGACCGGCTGATCCACCGCAAGATCATGAACGAGGTGATGCAGCCCGTCGTCAAGGCCATGGCCGCCGAGGGCCGGCCCTACAAGGGGGTGCTCTACGCCGGCCTCATGATCGACGGCGACAGGGTGCGGGTGCTCGAGTTCAACGGCCGCTTCGGCGACCCGGAGGCC
>JALOOS010000154.1 GCA_025454275.1 Desulfobacterales bacterium
CTCTCCGGCACGCCGGGCGCCGCCGTCTCCGCCTCCGCGAGGCTCCCGCCCGCGGCATGGATCACCCGCGAAGCGTTGGCCGCCGCCGACGATGCCTGGATCACGGCCTCACCGATATCTTTCATGCCGCTGTAAGCGCCCCCGACAAAAATGCCCGGCCGGGGGGTGCGGCTGAGCGAAAAGGGAGTCGTCTCGATGAACCCCCAGGGGTTGAGGGGCAGCTCCAGCCGGCCGGCCAGATCGGCCGCTCCGCGCGCAGGGCGCTGACCCGCGGCCAGCACCGCCAGATCGAAGCCCTCCTCCCGGCTGGACCCGGACGGCTCCGTCCACCGGATGCGCAAGCGCCCCTCCGCACCGCTCACAAGGGAATGGGCCCGGGCGTGGACAAAGCGCACGCCGTGCCGCTGTTCGGCCTCATCCCGGAAGCGCTGGAAGCGTTTGCCAAAGGTGCGCATGTCCATGTAGAAGATGACCGCCTCGAGGTCGCCCCCGGCGCGCTCCTTGGCCAGCACGGCCTCCTTGATGGAGGCCATGCAGCAGATGTTCGAACAGAAATCGGCGTCGAGCTGCACATCCCGCGATCCGACACACTGGAGCCAGGCGATCCGGCGCACCGGCCGCCGGTCGCCCGGGCGCAGGAGGCGGCCGCCCGTGGGCCCGGTGCCGCTCAGCAGCCGTTCGAAATCGACCTGGGTCAGGACATTGGGGTCGGCGCGATAGCCGAAGGGGTTCTTTCCGCCGGCCGGGTCGTACAGAGCCGTGCCGCCGCAGAACACCACCGCCCCGGCTTCGATCCGGCGCGCATCGGCCGCCGCCACCCGCTGGTAGACCTGGTTCACTTTGGGCAGAAGGCCGTCCACCTCGAAGGGCTTGACGAGATAGTCCAGGGCGCCGATCTTCATGGCGCCCACGGCCGTATCCACCGTGGCATAGGCGGTCATCATGATCACGGCCATCTCCGGCGCCAGGCCCTTGGCCCGCTCGAGCACCTCGACCCCGTCCATGCCCGGCATTTTGATGTCGAGCAGCATGAGGTGAAAGGCGCCCGCCTCCACGGCCGCCAGCGCCTCGAGTCCGGAGCCGGCCATGGCGACCGTGAACCCCTCCTCCTCGAGCCATTCCTTCAACGAATCGCGCACGACCAGTTCATCGTCGACCACGAGGATGCGGAATTTCTTCCGTTCGGCCTCCGGCATGCGGATGGCGCCCGTCGGGCATGCCGCGGCGCAGGCGCCGCAGCCGGTACACACCGCCGCATCGATGGCATAGGCGTTCGGAAGGGCGTGCGGCACGGGCAGATGAATGGCCTTGCGGGTGGTAAGGCCGGCATTAAATTCGTCGGGAACCTCCACCGGGCAGACCGGCACGCATCGGCCGCAACCGACGCAGCGATCGGGGTCCACCCAGGAGGGCTGCTGTCGGAGCGTCACCTGGAACTTGCCGGGCTCCCCCTCGATGGCCGCCACCTCCGTGGAGAGCAGGATCTCGATGTTCTCGTGGAAGAGCCCGCGGCGCAGGCAGTGCTGGGAGGCCGCGTCGCGCTGGACCAAGGGCAGCATGCGGCACATGCCGCAGTGATCCGAGGGGAACTGGTAGTCGAGCTGGCGGAGGATGCCGCCGATGTGCGCTTCGCGCTCCACCAGGGTCACCCCGTAGCCGACCTCGGCCAGATCCAACGCGGCGCGGATGCCGGCGATCCCGGCGCCGACCACCATGGCGGTTCCCCGTTTGCGTTTCATCCGTGACCTCCTTCTGCGGACGGCCGCGGCCTCAACCGGCGGTCGAGCGCCGCTGGACGCCGACGACCTCGGGAAATTCCGATTCCCTGAAAGTGGAGAGCGGCGGCGCCTCCTGCGGATCGCGGCCGGCCTCGTAGCCGAAGGCCCGCTGGGTGTCGTGCGCCACGGTCCGGAAGAGCTCCATCACCGGGATGTCGTTGGGGCAGGCGTTGGAGCACTGCCCGCAGCCGACACAGGCCGTGCTCATATGCGCCAGCCGGGTCAGGTGGTAGAACAGGGTGTCCGTCGGCATCTTGAGCACACCCTGCCGGCCGGCCCACTCCAGGTACTGGACCGGCTCGTGGTTGAACACATCGGTCACGAAGACGCACTCCTTGCAGTAGCACACCGGGCAGGCCACCCGGCAGTTGTAGCAGTTGATGCAGTCGGCGAAATAGGCGGCCGCCTGGTCGATGCCGTCGATGGCCGCCCGCGTCTGCGCGAACATGGCGTCGCGGGCGCTTCCCCGGCGGGCGGTCAGCTCCGCGAGCGCCGCGGCCCGCGCGGCCGGCGCCGGCGCCGGGGGAAGCCCGAGCGCATCGATCAGCTCGCGGCCGGCCGGCGATCGCGCCTCGAGGAGCAGCGCCCCGCTCTCCACGGCGCCGACCAGCCCGATGTGAAGATCGCTGTGCGGCGGCACCGGGAACTCGCAGACCCGGCAGGCCGCCGCCAGGGGCGGGTCCATGGGATCCCCGGCCAGCGCCCGCCGCAGGAAAGAGCCCGTGGCGGCGGAGGGGTCGGAGCCGGCGTGGGCCAGGTAATCCGTGTTGGAATAGGCCCCCAGGCAGTCCACGCTGATGAGAACCACCTCCTCGAGGCGGGCCTGTTTGAGCTTGGCCAGCTCCACCAGCGCGCGGACCTCGCACGGCCGCAGCACCGCCGCCCACCGCGCGCCCATGGGTTTGCGGGCCAGGCGCGATGCGATCCGGGCCGCGTTCAGCGGAAAACAGGGCGCCAACGGGTCCACCCCCTCCAGGCGGTCGCTGCGGGTGGCCAGGCTCGGCATGACCATCGACTTCATCGGCAGGTGCATCGGGGCGAGCAGGGCATGCACCGCCGCGCTTCCGAGCAGTTTCTGCAGGAAGCCGCGCACCGCCGCGACCGCGTCGCCGTTTTCCATCTCGAGACGATAGGTGCCGTTCATGTCATCTCCCTTGGATCGTGGTCCCGCAGCGGGCGGGACGCCCCTTTTCTGCGAGCGGGGCCGGCGGGCTACATCGCCACCGCGAGCGGCGCCCGGCTGGGCCCCAGGGCCCGGACCTGCTCGACCAGCTCCCGCATCACCTCGGCAAATTGGATCCCGTCGCTCGCCCCGATCCAGGTCAGGCGCAGGCGCTCCTCTTCGAACCCGAACCGGGGCAGGATCTCCTTGAGCAGCTTGATGCGCCGCCGGGCCTTGAAATTCCCGTTGATGTAGTGGCAGTCCCCCGGATGGCAGCCGCTCACCAGCACCCCGTCCGCCCCTTGAAGCAGGGCCTTGATGATGTACTGGGGGTCCACCATGCCGGTGCACATGACCCGGATCAGGCGCACGTTCTTGGGGTAGGACAGACGCGAGGTGCCCGCCAGGTCGGCCGCCGTGTAAGTACACCAGTTGCAGACGAAGGCCACGATCGTCGGTTCGAATTCCGCCATGTTCCCTCCTCGGGCCGCCGGCGCGGCAGGGAGCGCGAGCGCGCCTACATCCCCACCGCCTTCAGGGCGTTCATGATGCCGTCGCACTCGGCGAAGATCTGGTCCTTGTTGAAATGACGCACCTGGGCGGCGCCGCTCGGGCAGGCGCCGGCGCAGCTGCCGCAGCCCTTGCACAGGGCCGCGTTGACCACCGACACCGCCCGCCGCTCGTCGTAGTCGATGGCCGAGTAGGGGCAGAGCCCGATGCAGGTCTGGCAGCCGGCGCAGATGTCCGGGTCGATCCAGGAAATCGTCGAGGGGATCACCACCTGGCCCCGGGTCGCCAGCGACAGCGCCTTGGCGGCCGCCCCCGAGGCCTGTGCCACCGTGTCCGGGATGTCCTTCGGCCCCTGGCAGGCCCCCGCCAGAAAGACCCCGTCGGTGGCCGTGTTGAGCGGCCCCAGCTTGGGGTGCTCCTCCAGGAAGAAGCCGTCCGCCCCCTGGTTCACCCCGAAGACCCGCCCGACCTCGGCAGCGTCCCGGCGCGACTCCATCGCAGCGCAGAGGATGACCATGTCCACCGGCACCCGCAGGCGCTGCCCGGAGAGCGTGTCCTCCGCGATGGCGACCAGCTTGCCCGCCTCCGCCGCGCTCGCGGCCCGGTCGGTGATCTCGGCCACCTTGCCGCGGATGAAGACCGTGCCCTCCTCCTGGCAGCGGCGGTAGAACTCCTCGTAGCCCTTGCCGTAACAGCGCTGGTCGATGTAGAAATCGTAGACCCGGGTGGCGTGCCCCACCTTCTCCTTGATGAGATGGGTGTATTTGAGGGCGTACATGCAGCAGACCCGCGAGCAGTATTCATGGTAGTTGACATCCCGGCTGCCCACGCAGTGCAGGATGGCGACGCTCTCCGGGCGGCGGGTGAATTCCCCTTTCTCGTCGCGGGCGAGGATCCGGCCCCCGGTGGGGCCGGTGGCGTTGGAGAGCCGTTCGAACTCGAGGCTGGTGAAGACGTTCGGGTAGCGCCCGTAGCCGAACTGCCGCATAGGGGCGGGGTCCATCAAGTCGTAGCCGGTGGCGAGGATGATGCTGCCGACCTGGACCTGGATCTCCCGGGGCGGCATGCCGTGGTCGATCGCCTTGGCTTCGCAGGCCCGCACGCACTCCATGCACTCGCAGCAGACCCCGCAGTTGAGGCAGCGGCCCGCCTCCCGCCGCGCCTCCTCCGCGTCGAGGCCGAGCTCCACCTCGGCAAAGCCGCCGGTGCGTTCCGCCGGCCCCACGTGGCGCGGTGCGGCGCGCTCTTCCCGGCGCGCGCCCGCCGGCACCGGCGCCCAGTCCCCCTCGGCGGGGGCCGTCGGCGCGGCCCGCGGCGCGGGGTCGGAGAGCGCCTCCCCGCGCAGATACCGGTCGATCGCCTCCACGGCCTTGTGGCCGGCGGCCACCGCCTCGATGACCGTCGCCGGCCCGCTGACGGCATCCCCTATGGCAAAGACCCCCGGCCGGCGGGTCTGCAGGGTGTTCGGGTCCACTGCGATCGTTCCCCGACCG
>JALOOS010000009.1 GCA_025454275.1 Desulfobacterales bacterium
CGCCGCGGGTGGAGCCGGGGTTTGAGCGGCCCGGCGTAGTCCCGGTGGCCGACGCAGAAACCCCATCCGCCCATGACGAGCTTTGAACCTTTGCCGGTCCCCAGGGGATCGCGGTAGACGCCGACGATGCCGGTGATGGCCCCGCCGTAGGCCTCCATATTGGAGGGGGAGTTGTGGGTTTCGCCGGTGATGACATAATGGGTGTCGTCGTCGAGCCGCCCGGCGCCGGCATTGTCCCAGAGGACGGAGACCACCCACGGTTTTTGCCGGGCGAGCTCCAGGGTCGGGGCCTCGATGCAGGTCTTGAAAAGATTGTCGACGGTCTCGCTGGTGCCGGCGCCCGCATCGCGGTAGCGGAAGCGTCCGCGGAAGGTGTTGTGGTTGCAGTGATCGCTGCGGGCCTGGGAGATGTATTCAAGCTCGACGTCGGTGGGGTCGGAGAGCCCCAGCGCCGCCCGCGATGCCCGCACCCGCGGGTTGGAGAAATAGGCACGGATCACGGGGATATCGTTCGGGTTGAGCGCCAGGTTGCGCTCCCGGCTGATGCGGCCGAGCGCCTCGTCGCTGTCGCAGGGGATCTGAGCGACCGCCGCCTGGTGATCCAGCCGCACCCGGGGGATGATGACCCCGACTCCGACCGCCGGGTCCCACTCCTCCCGGGAGAAAACCCGCCATTGCTGAATGATGTCGTTCGCCAGGAGCTCGCCGCCGATGGTCTCGAGCTGGCCGCGGGTGAGGCCGCCCCCGCTGACGGCGTAGCGCCGCGAGGTGTAGACGGCCTCGCCGGCACCCAGTCGCAGGCCGAGCAGATCCTCGATCGCCTCAACGGCGGTGGCGCCCGGGTTGTCGCGCACCCCCGGCCGGTACCCGACCCAGATCACCCAGTCCGCTGCGATCGGCAATGGCCGATAAGATGAGGTTTGGGTGACGGGGTTGGTGAAGACCTCGCTGCGGACGGCCTCGAGCTGATCCGCGCTCAAGGCGGCGTCGATGGTCAGGATGTGCACGGTCCGGATGCGGCCGGTCTCGATGCCGAAATAGGCCTTGGCCTTCTTGCGGATCCCCTCCCCTTCGGGATCGACCAGGTGCTCCTTCAGGCTGATCTCGAGTCGCGCCGCCATGCTGCCTCCCCACCTCAACTGAAGAAAAGCCGGGTGATGTCGTTGTAGAAGACCAGGATCATCAGCATGATCAGGACCACCATGCCGACCTGCTGGGCGATCTCGCGCACCTTGGTGCTCACCGGGCGCCCCTTGACCGCCTCGATCAGGAAAAAGAGGAGGTGGCCGCCGTCCAGCACCGGGATCGGCAGCAGGTTGATCACCGCCAGGTTCACGCTGATCACCGCGATGAATTGGAACAGGCTGCTGATGCCGGCCTTGGCCTGGTCGCCTGCCATCTGGGCGATCATGATCGGGCCGCCGACCGTGTCGAAGGAGATGTCCCCCATGATCATCTTGCCCACGATCACCACCATCAGCTCCCCGATGGCGTAAGTCTGGCGCAGGCTCTGCACCAGGGCCTCGAAGAGCCCGAGCGAGCGGGTGAGGACCTCGCCCGCGCTCGAGACCCCGATCACGTAGCGCTGGATCTCCTCGCCCAACAGGTTCTTGGTGGTCAGCCGTTCGGGAGCCGCCCTCAGCAGGATCTCTCCCCCGGACCGGGCCACGGTGATCGCCAGCTCCCGGCCGCCGCTGTGGTTGATCCGCTCGGCCATCTCCTCCCAGCTCGCGATCGGAGCCCCGTCGATGGCCGTCACCCGGTCGCCTTTTTGGAAGCCGGCGGCCGCGGCGGGGGAGCCCTCTTTGACCGTGCCGATCGTCGGCAGCAGGATCATCGTCCCGGCGAAGAACCCGATTACGAAGAAGATGACCACCGCCAGGATGATGTTGAAAAAGGGGCCGGCAAAGACGATCAGCATCCGCTGCAGGACGCTCTTGTGGGTGAAGGAGAGGGGGATCAGGGCGGGGTCCAGCTCCTCATCCGGCTCCTCGCCGACCATCTTGACGTAGCCGCCGAGGGGGATCAGCGAGAGGCGGTAGTCGGTGAGGCCGATCCGGCGCCCGAAAAGGCGCGGGCCGAATCCGAGCGAGAACTTCTCCACCCCCACCCCGAAGAGCCGGGCGACGATGAAATGCCCGAACTCGTGGAAGAAGATGAGGATCCCCAGGACGATCAGAAATGCGGCGGCACTGTTTCCCATCGTGACTACAATCTATCCTTTCTTGAGGACATCGTCTCTCGTCCGAACGAGTGGGGGGCGTGCGGGTGTTTATCGACCCATCCCCGCGCGGCGTCGCGGGCCCAGCGGTCGGCAGCCAGGATGTCGCCCACCCCCGGCAGCGCCGACGGCGTGTGGCGATCGAGGAGATCTTCGATCAGGCGGGCGATATCGGTGAACCCGATGCGCCTTTCCAGAAAGGCGGCGACCCCCACCTCGTTGGCGGCGTTCAGTACCGCCGGCATCGTGCCGCCGGCCCGGCCGGCGTCGATGGCCAGACGCAGGCAGGGAAACCGCTCCATGTCCGGGTCCTGGAAGGTCAGGCTCGCGCCGCCCGAAAAATCGGGCAGCGGCTGGCCGAGCGGCAGGCGCTCGGGGTATGACAGCGCATAAGCGATCGCACTCTTCATGTCCGGGACCCCCATCTGGGCGATCACCGACCCGTCGCGAAAGGCCGCCATGGAGTGGACGATGCTCTGCGGGTGGACCACCACCCGGATCATCTCCAGGGGAAGGTCGAACAGCCAGCGCGCTTCGAGCACCTCGAGCCCCTTGTTCATCATGGTGGCCGAATCCACGGTGATCTTGGCCCCCATCGCCCAGTTGGGGTGCCGCAGGGTCTCCTCGCGCGTGATGGCCGCAAAGGTCTCCCCGGGGCGGTTCAGAAAGGGACCCCCGGAGGCCGTGAGCAGGATCTGCGCCAGCGCCTCGCGCTGCTGTCCGAGCAGGCATTGAAAAATGGCGCTGTGCTCGCTGTCCACCGGAAGGATGGCGACCCTCTTCTCCGCGGCCCGCGCGGTGACGAGCGCCCCGGCCATGACGAGGGTCTCCTTGTTCGCGAGGGCAAGGGTCTTGCCGGCGTCGATCGCAGCCAGGGTCGGGAGAAGCCCCGCCGCCCCCACGATGGCCGAGAGCGTCACCTCGGCCGACCCCCACGCCGCCACGGTGGAAATCCCCTCAGGGCCATCCAAGATGCGTGTGCGCGGCTGATTTCCGAGGAGGGAGGCGAGCTGCGCCGCGCAGGCCGGATCGCTCACGGCGGCCGCTTCGGGTGCGAAACGGCGGATCTGCTCCGCCATCAGGCCCACGTTGCGGCCGGCCGCAAGGGCCTTCACCGAAAAGCGCTCCGGAAAGGCGCCCGCGATCTCGAGCGCCTTCCGGCCGATCGACCCGGTGGAGCCCAGTATCGAGAGCCCTTTCATGCGCCGACGACTCCCATCCGGAACAGATAGGCCACCGGCGCGGCGAAGAGCAGGGCGTCGATCCGGTCGAGAACCCCGCCGTGCCCCGGCAGGATCGCGCCGGAATCCTTGACGTTGGAAACCCGCTTCATCTGGGATTCGAAGAGATCCCCGACCTGCCCCATGATGCCTGCGGCGAGGGCGAAAAGCAGGCAGCTCCCCCAGTCCAGCGCCGGCAGGAAGAGCCATTTACCGATGAGGGCCACCACCAGGTTGGCGGCCAGCCCGGCGGCAGCCCCTTCCACCGTTTTGCCCGGGCTGATGGCAGGGCTGAGTTTGCGGCGGCCCCAGGCCGTGCCCGCATAGAGGGCGGCCGTGTCCCCGGCGAAAATCACCGCGCAGAGCAGGAACACCCAGGTGGTCCCCTCCGGTGAGAGCCTGAGCAGGATCAGAAGCGCCAAGGGCAAAGGGATGTAGCAGAGGCCCTGGATCTGCCTGGCCACGAGCTCGAGCACCGCACGGTCGGCGCTGAACCGGAAAACCGAAATCAGCCCGCAGCAGAGCACGTTGAGTGCGGCAGCGAGGGCGACCAGTTCCGGCCGGCCGCTGTGAGCGGCGGCGATCAGGCCGACCCCGAACCCGTACCCGGCCACGAGCAGCGGGTCGGTCAGAACACGGGTGCCGGGGGGGCAGACGATACGAAAGTATTCCCACAGGCAGACGAGGCAGGCGAGCGCCACCAGGCCGCTCAGCACGATCCCGCCCCACGCGACGCAGACGATGAGGACCGCCAGGCCGGCCAGCCCCGTGACCCAGCGTTTGAGATGTGCCTGGCGCTCGGCCATGAACCGTTCACTCCCGATCGGCGCCGGCCGGGTTCAAACCCGCCCGAAACGCCGCTCGCGCTGTTGAAATTCCTCGAAAACCCGCAGCAGCGATTCCCGGCCGAAATCGGGCCAGAGGGTCGGCGTGACGAAGATTTCGGCGTATGCCGCCTGCCAGAGCAGGAAGTTGCTGATGCGCATCTCTCCGCCGGTGCGAATGAGGATGTCCGGGTCGGGAATCCCTCGGGTGTCGAGGTGGTCGGCGAGCGTCTCCTCCGTAATCGACTCCGGGTTCAACGTGCCCGCCTGCACCCGGCGGGCGATGGCGCGGGCCGCCCGGGTGATTTCGTCCCGCCCCCCGTAGCTCAGGGCCAGGTTGAGCTGGAGCGCCGAATTGGCAGCGGTGTCTCCCATGAGGCGGCGCAGCGACGCCTGAAGGTCTGCCGGCAGCCGCTCGATCGTACCGATGACCTTCAAGCGGATGTTTTTCTCGATCAGCTCCGCCCCCTCGGCGTCCACGAAACGCCGCAGCAGCCCCATCAGCGCATCGATTTCCATCTGGGGCCGCTGCCAATTCTCCGTGGAGAAGGCATAGAGGGTCAGGAAGGGGATCCCCAGCTCCCGGCAGGTACGCACCACCGCCCGCACCGCCTCCGCGCCCTTTTCGTGGCCGAAGATCCGAGACAGCAGTCGCTTCTGGGCCCAGCGGCCGTTGCCGTCCATGATGACGGCGACGTGCCGGGGAAGCGCAGGGGGAATAACCGACTCCCCGGAAGACTGGCTAAAACTCAAGGATTTCTTTCTCTTTTTCTTTATAGCACGCGTCGATCAACTGGATATGGTCGTCGGTGATCTTCTGGATCTTCTCCTGGGACCGGAACGCATCGTCTTCGGCGATCACGCCTTCCTTTTTCATCTCCTTGACGAGCTCGTTCGCATCCCGGCGGATGTTGCGCACCGAGACCTTGTACTCCTCGCAGATCTTGTTGACGACCTTGACCAGCTCCTTGCGGCGCTGCTCGGTCAGGGGGGGGATGGCGATGCGCACGAGCTTCCCGTCGCTCGAAGGGGTGAGACCGAGGTCCGATTTGAGGATCGCCTTTTCGATCTCCTTGATGACGGTAACATCCCAGGGCTGGATCGTCAGCAGGCGGCTCTCGGGGGCGGCAAGGGTCGCCAGTTGATTGAGCGGCGTCAGGGTCCCGTAGTAATCGACCTTGATGCCGTCGAGTAGCGACAGGGACGCCCGCCCCGTTCGGACCCGTTTGAGGTCCTTTTTTAGGGCGGCGATCGCTTTCTCCATGTTCTCGCGGGTGTCAGCGTAGACCGAATCGATCATGAGCTCCTCCTCTGAAATCGCGTCGCCCGGACAGCGGCGGCAGCGCCTCAGGCCGGCGCCGCCCGTCAGGTCGTGATGCGGGTGCCCACATCCTCCCCGCAGACCACGCGGCGGATGTTGCCCTTTTTCTTCAGGCGGAACACCGCCAGCGGCAGGTCGTTGTCCATGGCAAGCGAAATGGCGGTCATGTCCATCACCTTGAGCTGCCGCTCCAGCACCTCCATGTAGCTCACCCGCTTGAGCAGGACGGCATCGGGGTGGGTCATCGGGTCCGCGTCGTAGAGGCCGTCCACCTTTGTGGCCTTGAGCAGCATCTCGGCGTGGACCTCCTGGCCCCGGAGCACCGCCGCGGTGTCGGTGGTGAAGTAAGGGTTGCCGGTCCCGGCGGCAAAGATCACCACCCGCCCCTTCTCCAAGTGCCGGATGGCCCGGCGCAGGATGTAGGGCTCCGCCACCTGATGCACGGCGATGGCGGTCTGCACCCGGGTCTGGATGCCCTGTTTCTCCAGGGCATCCTGGAGGGCGATGCTGTTGATGATCGTCGCCAGCATCCCCATGTGGTCGGCGGCGGTGCGGTCCATGCCGTAGGAGCTGGCGGCGATCCCGCGGAAGATGTTCCCGCCGCCCACGACGATGGCCGTCTGAACGCCGAGCTCGACGATCGAACGCACCTCCTCGGCCACGAACCGGATCATGTCCGGGCTGATCCCGAACTCCTGATCGCCCATCAGGGCCTCACCGCTGATCTTGACCACCACACGCCGGCACTGGGGTTGGCACACGGAGTCTACTCCCCGACCTGATATCGGACGAAGCGTTTGATCGAAATGTTTTCCCCGATCTTGGCGATCAGCTCGTTGAGCAGATCGGAGATGCGGATGTCCGGGTTGCGCACGTAGGGCTGATTCATGAGGCAGCTCTCCTCGAAGAACTTCTTGAGCTTGCCCTCGACGATTTTCTCGATCACCTTTTCCGGCTTGCCGGTCTCCCGGGCCTGGGCCGTGTAGATCTCCTTCTCCTTGGCGACCACTGCCTCCGGGATATCCTCGGGCCTGACCCCCAAGGGGTTCGACGCCGCGATGTGCATGGCGATGTTGCGGGCGAACTCCTGGAACGCATCGTTCTTGGCGACGAAGTCGCTCTCGCAATTGATTTCGACCATGACCCCGAGCTTGCCGCCCATGTGGATGTAGCTCGCGATGGTGCCCTCGCTCGTCGCCCGGCCGGCGCGCTTTTGGGCCGTGGCGAGCCCCTTCTTGCGAAGGACATCGACCGCCTGGACCATGTCCCCGCCGGAGGCCGTCAACGCCTCTTTGCAGTCCATCATCCCGGCGCCGGTTTTTTCACGCAATTCCTTGACGAGTTTTGCACTGATCTCGGCCATCATGCCCCTCCTGTCGTTGCCGGCGCTTCGGAATCGACCCCCGCCGGCGACGCTTCGGCCGCGACCGGCTCGGCCGAGGCCGCCCGGCGGATCACCTCCACTACCGGGCCCGCGGTGCCGTCCGAGATCACCTTGCGCTCGCCGGGTTTGAGCTCGGCCGCGCCGGCGATCGGCTGAGGCTCCTCGACCGGGGCCTTGTCGGCGTCGGCCTGGATCCGTTCGGTCCACTTCTGATGCCCTGAAATGCAGGCATCCGCAATGCGGGAGGTCAACAGGCGGATGGCACGGATGGCGTCGTCGTTGCCGGGCACCGGGTAATCGATGACATCCGGGTCGCAGTTGGTGTCGACGATGGCCACGATCGGAATGTTGAGCCGGCGGCCTTCGCTCACCGCGATCGCCTCGTTCTTGGGGTCGACGACGAAAATCGCACCGGGCAGCTGCGTCATCGGCCGGATCCCTCCTAGATTCGAGTCCAGCTTCTCGCGCTCCTTGGCGAGCTTCAGCCGCTCCTTCTTGGGAAACAGATTGATGGTCCCGTCGTTGTGGATGGTGTTGAGGTAGTTCAGACGCTCGATGCTCTTGCGAATGGTCTGAAAATTGGTCAGCATCCCGCCCAGCCAGCGGTTGTGCACGTAGAACATCTCGCAGCGGTTGGCCTCTTCGTAGATGGCGTCCCGCGCCTGCTTCTTGGTGCCGACAAAAAGCACCGGCCGGCCGTTGGCGGTCGTGTCGACGACGAAGTCGTAGGCGGTCTTGAACATCTTGACCGTCTTCTGCAGGTCGACGATGTAGATCCCGTTGCGCGCCCCGAAGATGTAAGGCTTCATCTTCGGGTTCCAGCGCTTGGTCTGGTGGCCGAAATGAACCCCGGCCTCCAGGAGCTCCTTCATGGTGACGTAGGCCATTTTCGTGTTCTCCTTTCGCTTGGTTGTTCCGCCGCCGCCGTCAATCCCGCCGCCGACCCCCGGCTGGGGGCACCCGGGGCGGATCGGGCCGCGTGTGGGATGGGTTGGTCAACGCCGAACCGGCGTTTTTAAAACAGATTCTTGTACCAGAGATGCCAATTTCCCGCAATCATTTTTTTTGGTCAAGACCATCACCCGGTCACGGCCGGCCAGATCCGGCAGGCAGCGCACCTCATCGTAGCCCCCGGCCTCTTCGGCCAGCGCCGCTGCCGCCGCCCGCTGGCCTGCGCCGATTTCGAGCAAAAGCTGCGCGCCCCCAGGCATGTGAGGACCGGCCCCGGAGATGATCGTCCGCAGGCAGCAGAGGCCGTCCGCCCCGCCGTCGAGCGCCAGCACCGGTTCGAAGCGGGCAATCTCGGGCGCCAGACCGGGAATCTCCCCGCGGGCGATGTAGGGCGGATTGGAGAGGATCAGGTCGAACGGCGCGGCATCGGAGCGGAGCGCCTGCAGCCAGTCGGCTGCGAAAAAGAGCACCTTTTCGCCCAGTCCGGCGGCGATCGCGTTGCGGCGGGCCGTGGCCAGGGCCGCGATCGACACGTCGGAGGCGAAGTAGCGGTGCTGCGGCGCCGCGCTCGCCAGGGCGAGAACGATGGCCCCCGACCCGGTGCCGAGATCGAGTACGCGGGCCGGGCGTCCCGGCGGGTGCGCGGCCAGGCGCGAGAGCGCGGCCTCCACCAGGCACTCGGTCTCCGGCCGCGGGATCAGCACCTGCGGGCCGACGTCGAGCTCCAGGGTCCAGAACCCCTTGCGCCCGAGGATGTAGGCGACCGGCTCGCGCTGCAGCCGCCGCCGGATCAGCTCCCGGAAGGCCGCCCGCTCCGCCGCTGAGAGGGGCTGGTCGTGGCGCATGTAAAGCTGAACCCGCTCCAGGCCCAGTGCATGCGCCAGAAGCAACTCAGCTGTGGTCCGGGGGCTGTCGATCCCCCTCTCTTTCAAAAAGGCGGCCGCGTGGTGGATCAGCCGCAGGATGGTCCACGGCTCATCCGCGGGCGGAGAGGGAGTCGGCATGCTGCAGGGCCTGGGCCTGGTAATGGGTGGTGAGCCCGTCGATCAACTCCTGGAGCTCCCCCTGCATCACGGCCTCCAGCCTGTAGAGGGTCAGGCCGATGCGGTGGTCGGTGACCCGGCTCTGGGGGAAATTGTAGGTCCGGATGCGCCCGCTGCGGTCCCCGGTGCCGACCTGGCTCTTGCGCTCTTCGGAGCGCTGGCGCTCCTGCTCCTGGGTTTTGATGTCGAGCAGCCGGGCCCGCAGCACCTTCAGGGCCTTGTTCTTATTTTTAAGCTGAGATTTCTCGTCCTGGCAAGTGACGACCAGCCCCGTCGGCAGGTGGGTGACCCGCACGGCCGAATCGGTCGTGTTGACGCTTTGCCCCCCGGGACCCGCCGAGCGGTAGACGTCGATCCGAAGCTCGTTGGGGTTGATCTCCACCTCGACCTCTTCGGCCTCGGGCAGGACCGCCACGGTGACGGCCGAAGTGTGAATCCGCCCCTGGGTCTCGGTGACCGGGACGCGCTGGACGCGGTGGGTGCCGCTCTCGTACTTGAGCACGCTGTAGGCCCCCTTGCCCTGGATCATGGCGATCACCTCCTTCAGCCCACCGACGCCCGTAGGATGCTGCGAGAGAATCTCCACCCGCCAGCCGCGGCCTTCGGCGTAGCGGGCGTACATGCGGAAAAGATCGCTCGCAAACAGCGCCGCCTCATCGCCCCCGGTCCCGGCCCGGATTTCAAGAATGATGTTTTTGTCGTCGCTGGGGTCTTTCGGCAGCAGCAGCAGCCTCAGCTCCTCCTCGAGGTGCGCCTGCTCCGCCGTGAGTGCGGCGAGCTCCTCCCGGGCCAGGCTGCAGATCTCGGCGTCGCCGTCGTTCAGGAGCTCGCGGCTCCCGGCGATGCGGTCAAGGGTCTCCTTGTAGCGACGGAACACCGGCACGATCTTGCCGAGCTCGGCATGCTCGCGCACCGTCCGCTGGTAGGCCTCGCGCTGGCCGATCACGGCGGGGTCGCTCAGCTGCCGCTCGAGCTCGACGAACCGCTGCTCGGCGCCTTGCAGTTTTTCGTACATGGATCACCCATCGGGTCGCTGAAACAGCTCCACGGGACCGAGCCGCACGGCCCCACCCGTCCCCGAAAAACAAGGAGGGCGAGACGCCGCCGACAGCAGCTCCCCGCCCTCTCCCGGGGCCGTCACCGGTGACGGGCGACCGCCCGCGCTCCGGGGAATCCAGCGCGGCTTCGATTTAAGCGTGCGTCACGGAGGCGCTGGCGGAGGGGAGTTCTACGATGCCTTTTCCTGGCTCTGAAATTTCGCGTATTTTTTGCGGAAGCGTTCGATGCGGCCGGCCGTATCCACCAGCTTCTGCTTGCCCGTGAAGAAAGGGTGACAGCTGGAGCAGATTTCGACCGTGATGTTGTCCCGGGTCGAGCCGACCTCGATCTCGTTGCCGCAGGCGCAGCGGATTTTGGTCTGCGCGTATTTCGGGTGAATGTCCTTTTTCATGACGAAAGCCCCCTTGATCCAGGATGGTCTGAACGCGACCTTAGGCGTTCATGGAATTTAAAAACTCTCTATTATTCTTCGTTCCTTTCATTTTTTCAAGCAAAAACTCCATGCTGTCCACCGTGTTCAGGGTGGTCAGCAGCTTGCGCAGGATCCAAACCCGGTTCAGCACGTCGCTTTCGAGCAGGAGCTCCTCCTTGCGGGTCCCGGAGCGTTTGATGTCGACGGCCGGGAAGACGCGCTTGTCGGAAAGCTTGCGGTCGAGCTGGATTTCGGCGTTGCCGGTGCCCTTGAACTCCTCGAAGATCACCTCGTCCATGCGGCTGCCGGTGTCGATCAGCGCGGTCGCGATGATGGTCAGGCTGCCGCCCTCCTCGATGTTGCGGGCCGCTCCGAAGAAGCGCTTGGGCCGCTGCAGCGCGTTCGAGTCGACGCCGCCGGAGAGGATCTTGCCGCTCGGGGGCACCACCGCGTTGTGGGCCCGCGCCAGCCGCGTGATGCTGTCCAGCAGAATGACCACGTCCTTTTTGTGTTCGACCAGCCGCTTGGCTTTCTCGATCACCATCTCGGCCACCTGCACGTGGCGCTCGGCGGGCTCATCGAAAGTGGAGCTGATCACCTCCGCGTTCACCGTGCGCTCCATGTCGGTCACCTCCTCGGGCCGCTCGTCGATCAGCAGCACGAAGGGGACGACGTCCTTGTGGCTCTTGATGATCGCGTTGGCGATGGACTGGAGCAGCATGGTCTTGCCGGAGCGCGGCGGGGAGACGATCAGGCAGCGCTGGCCGAAGCCGATCGGCACCATGAGGTCCAGGATGCGGGTGGAGAAGTTCTCCGGGTCGGACTCGAGGTTGGTCTTGCGGTTGGGGTAGAGGGGGGTCAGGTTGTCGAAGAGGATCTTGTCGCGCGCCACCTCGGGGTCCTCGTAGTTCACCGCCTCGACCTTGAGCAGCGCAAAATAGCGCTCGGACTCCTTCGGCTGCCGGATCTGCCCGGAAATGGTGTCCCCCGTGCGCAGGCTGAAGCGCCGGATCTGGGAGGGCGAGACGTAGATGTCGTCGGGTCCCGGCAGGTAATTGGAGCTGGGCGAGCGCAGGAAGCCGAACCCGTCCGGCAGGATCTCCAGGGTTCCCTCCCCGTAGATGCTGCCGTTTTTTTCGATCTGGCTCTGAAGCAAGGCGAACATCAGCTCCTGCTTGCGCATGTTCGAGGCGCCTTCGATGTTGAAGTGACGCGCCATCTGCATCAGTTCGCTGATCTTCTTTTCTTTGAGTTCGGCGATGTTCATGGAGTGAGGCCCCTCCGGCTGAAAGTTAGTATGCGGCGACGCTCAACGGCGGCTCGCCCCTGCGCGCGCTGCGACGGCAGCAAGTGATGACCGCTTCCGGGCTGAACCCTCAAGCGGCAAACTGGCACTGATCATACCGATGCTCGAAAACCCATGATGTCAAAAGAGTCCAGCAGGAAAAATTTCAACCGACATGTCCAGGGGCCGGGTGGAGATGATCCGGAACCGTGCCGGTCGAATCAGGAGGATTTTAAGGCGATCGAAGCTGTGAATCCTCACAAAGGGCGGGTGACACTCTTCCTTTTGTTTTTCCAGTGATATTATTATATACCCTTGCACCGGCTGTCAAGCAGTTTCGTCTGTGCGGGCCGAAGCGGTCTCCCTGGCCCGGCCGCCCTCGGCGTCATCGGATGCGGCGGCACCTATAGAAAACGGCCCTCACCGCGCTGCGGGCGGTCAGGGCCGTTGGTTCCACGCTCGTATGGCGTAAACCGGGAGTCTACTTCGCCAGCGCATCCAGTGCGTTAAAGATCTGGTCGCGGATCTGCTCCACTTTTCCGATCCCGTGGATCCGAATGTATTGCGGCGCCTTCTTGTCCCCCGATTCCTTCCACTTCTTGTAGTAGCCGATCAGCGGCTCGGTCTGGTTGTGATAGACCTCCAGGCGCTTCTTGACCGTCTCCTCCTTGTCGTCGTCGCGCTGGATCAGCGGCTCCCCGGTGACGTCGTCCTTGCCGGCCGCCTTGGGGGGATTGAAGATGATGTGGTAGGTGCGACCGCTGGCAAGGTGCACCCGCCGGCCGCTCATGCGCTTGATGATCTCCTCATCGGGCACGTCCACGTCGACCACCGCATCGATCGGAACCCCGGCCGCCTTCATGGCGTCCGCCTGCGGGATGGTGCGCGGGAAGCCGTCGAACAGGAAGCCCTTCTGGCAGTCGGCCTCCTTGATCCGCTCCTTCACCAGCCCGATGATCACCTCGTCCGGAACGAGTTGCCCGGCGTCCATCACGGCCTTGGCCTTCTTGCCGAGCTCGGTGCCGGCCTTGACCGCGGCGCGCAGCATGTCCCCGGTCGAGATCTGCGGAATGTGGTAGCGCTCCTTGATGTAGTTGGCCTGGGTGCCCTTGCCTGCTCCGGGACCGCCTAACAGAATCAGACGCATGCGAGACCTCCTTGAAGGGATGAAGTGGATGAGTGAGAATAAGACCTTGATTTTGTTGGCGGCAGAGTATGGCGAAACCCGGCCGGGCTGTCAAGACAATTGTACCCGCAAATTTCTCTTGTCAAACCGGTGATTCACCGCTATAAACAACACCTACGATGCGTGGAGTGATTTTCCCGCCGGGCGACGGTCATTGCCCGCGCACGGCGGAATGAAAGGGGCGATGTGGGTGAAAGAAATCGAGGTCAAGGTCATCGACAACGACATCGAAAAAGCAATGCGCATTCTGAAGAAGAAAATTCAGAATGACGGTCTCTTCAAACGCTTGAAACTGAAAAAGAGCTATGAAAAGCCGAGCGAATTCCGCCGGCGCAAGCAGCGCGAAGCGCACCGAAGAGAACGAATTGCCGCGGCCCGGGCCGCACGGCGGCGCTAACCTCCGCGGCAACAAATCCCGAACCCGGTGGCGGCCGCCACCGGGTTTTTTTATGGCCGATGCCGCACATTCGCACCCACGATGACTGCCTGAGGACGATGTTCGCCCTGAGGCGATTCGGGATCAAGCTCGGTCTCGCCACCATGCGGCGCATGCTCGCCGGCCTGGGGCATCCCGAACGCCGCTTCCGCTCCATCCACATCGCCGGGACCAACGGCAAGGGGTCGGTCGCCTCCACGTTGGCCGCCATCCTGCGGCACGCCGGCTGCCGCGTGGGCCTCTACACTTCCCCGCACCTGGTGCGGTTCAACGAGCGCATTGCGATCGACGGCCGGGAGATATCGGACGCCGACATCGTGCGGCTCTACCGGCGGGTCGCACGGGTCGCCGTCGGCGGCCGTGAGCCGACCTTCTTCGAGTTCACCACCGCCATGGCCCTGGATGAGTTCGCGCGGCGCCGGGTCGACTGGGCCGTGATCGAGACCGGAATGGGCGGCCGGCTGGACGCAACCAACGTGATCCGGCCCGAGGTGAGCGTCATCACCAACATCTCCCGCGAGCACCGCGAGTACCTCGGCGCCACGATCCCGCAAATCGCCCATGAAAAAGCCGGCATCATCAAGCGTGCCCGGCCGGTGGTGACGGGGGTCCGGCAGGCCTCCGCACTCAAGGTGGTCCGCGAGCGGGCGCAGGCCCTCTCGTCCCCCCTCTACCGGCGGGGCCGGGATTTTTTCACCCGGCGGGAGCCCGGCGGCACCTTCACCTACCGCGGCATGGCCCACGTCTGGAAGGGGCTTGCCACCGCTCTGGAGGGCGCTCACCAGATCGAGAACGCCGCCCTCGTGCTCGCCGCCTGCGAGCTCCTGACGGCGCAGGTTCCGCATCTCACCCTCGACCACATCCGCGCCGGTCTTGGCGGCGTCCGCTGGCCGGGCCGCCTCGAACGGGTCAGCGAGAACCCCCTCGTCATTTTCGACGGCGCCCACAATCTCGATGCCGCGCGGCAGCTCGCCCGCCACCTCACCGACCGTTTTTCAGGCCGCCCGATCACCCTCGTCGTGGGGATCCTGGACGACAAACCCTACCGCGCCATGCTGAAGCTCCTCGCCCCTTTGGCCACGCGGGTGATCGCGACCCAGGCGGCGATCAACCGCGCCCTGCCCGCTGCCCGCATCGCGGCGGCGGCGCGCCCGCTGGCACCCCGGGTGGTTGAAATTCCGGAGGTGGCAAAGGCCTTTGACCACGCGCTTGCGAGCGCCACTCCCGGAGGACTCACCCTCGTGGCGGGCTCCCTCTATGTCGTCGGGGAGGCCAGGGCCGCCGTCGCTTCCGGGGCCGTCCGCCTGAAGCCCTTGACTTGAGCGCGACGATCAACTAACACAGGGCTGCAGTGGTTAGAACTGGTTTCAAAACCTCGGATCACGGTTGCGGGCAAGGCGCAGGCCGAATCGAAAGCGCAGCAACCTTTACAGGTTGTGAGCACGTTCGAGAGGCCTGAAATCCCGCCATGGCGGGACCCCCAGCCGTTAGACAGGGTTTTGAAACCAGTTCTAGCGCCCGTAGCTCAGGGGATAGAGCGTCAGCCTCCGGAGCTGAAAGCCGCTGGTTCAAGTCCAGCCGGGCGCACCACCCACCAGGATAGAGAGGGCTTAGATCAACGTCTAAGTCCTCTTTTCATTCCGCGGCCGGCGACTCCTTCGGCGGCGGGGGGGAGATACGCTTGTCCGCCCGAAAGCAGGAATTTCTCTCAGGGGCCCGGGACACGCTGCCGCTGTTGCTGGGGGCCTTTCCGTTCGGCATGATCTACGGGGCGCTGGCGGTCACCTCGGGCCTCTCTTCAGCCG
>JALOOS010000155.1 GCA_025454275.1 Desulfobacterales bacterium
GGCTGGATCCACTTGGGCGGGGTGAGAAGATCGTAGAGGATCCCGTCCACGCGGTAGCGCACGGTGAAGCTGTTCTGGTAGGGCTCGAAGTGGATGTCGCTCGCGCGGGCCTTGATCGACTGGGAGATGATGTGGTTGACGAGCTTGATGACCGGGGCGTCGCTCGTGTCGTCCAGGAGGTCGGCGGTCTCCTCGATCTCGCTCAGGATGGAGCTGCCGTTCTCCTGCATGTCCTCGACGAGCTGCTGGGCCGA
Source organism: Desulfobacterales bacterium (assembly GCA_025454275.1). GTDB lineage: Bacteria > Desulfobacterota > Desulfobacteria > Desulfobacterales > SpSt-501 > SpSt-501. The sequence continues at coordinate 255 of JALOOS010000155.1, forward strand.
ATCGCGCCGCAGATCGTACTGCAGGTTGATGGCCGAGAGGATGGTCTCCCGGGTCGCGAGCACGAGCCGGTAGTCGGGGGCATCCAGCCGGCGGACCAGATCGTCCTGGGCCTGGAAATCGAGCGGGTCGCGCACGGCGATCACCCAGCCGGCATCGCAGACCGGCTGCCCGGGATCGGCGCCGGTGGAGGCATTCAATCCGCAGTCGACCGCGCTGAGCGGCCGGCGGCAGTTGAGCGGCACCATGGTGTGCTTCTTCAGGAACTGGATGGGGATGCGGTCCAGCATCCCGGGATCGATGTCGTTCAGGGGCAGCTTGGGCCAGAAGGGGATGCCGTACTGGGCGCTCAGGGCCTCGAGCAGCTGGGTCTCGGAGAGGGCCTTCTGCTGCAGGAGGATCTCGCCCAGGTTCCCCCCCTTTTCGGTCTTGAACTGCCGGGCGGCGGAAACGGCCGCCGGATCGACGCCGAAACGGGTGGTGATGATGTCGGTCAGCTGATTCATGACGGCCACCGGGCTCAATTCAGGTCCTCACGGTAGAGCTTGATGTCTCCGCCCTCGAACGGGGCCGGGGGGACGACGTCTTTCAGCTTTTTATCGGACAAGAGCTTGTCGGCCTCCTCGGGGCTCTTCACCACCCGTGGGGTGATGAAGACATAGAGATTGGTCTTCTGGTTGGCGTTGCCCTGGGTCTTGAAGAGCCAGCCCAGGATCGGGATGTCTCCCAGGCCGGGCACCTTGGTTTCGTTTTCGTTGCGGTTGTCGTCGATCAACCCGCCGATGACCACGGTGTGGTTGTCCTTCACCAGGACGGTGGTGTCGATCGTGCGCTTCTGGGTCACGGGCCGCGTGGCCGCGGTGCCGGTGGTCGCGGTGGCGAGCCGGTCCAGGCTCGTCACCTCGAGCGAGAGCTTCATGCGCACGTTGCGCCCCTCCGACACATGGGGGGTGATCTTGAGGATCTTGCCGACATCCTTGTACTCGAAGGACTCGAAGGTGCCCCCGGACACGTCCGTGGTGGCGCGGGTCTGGAAGGGGCGGTTTTCGCCGACCGTGATGCGGGCCTCCTCGTTGTCGGTCGTCAGGATCTGGGGGGTTGAGAGGATCTTGAAGTTGTCGTCCCGCTTGACCGCATTGATGATGGCCGACACGTTGGAGAGGGTGAGCCCGCCGAAGGTGAAGGGCTCGGTGAGAACACCGAGGGCCAGGCCGCTGCCGAGGGCGGTGAGGGGGTTCAGCAGTCCGGGCGCGGTGCTGAACTTGCCGCCGTAGGCCACCCCCTGGTTGTTCACGTTGGTCTGGTCGAAGAGCTGCCACTGGACGCCGAGGTCGAAGCTCTTGGTCGCGTTCACCTCCATGATCAGCGATTCGATGTAGACCATGGAGCGGGGGATGTCGAGCTTCTTGATCACCCCTTCCACGACCTCGTAGTCCTCCTTGTCGGCCATGATGATCAGGCTGTTGGTGGCCTTGTCGGCGTTGATCTGGACCTTGCCCATGACGACGGCGGTCGGCCCCCGGGTGGTCGTCGTCGCGGCCGCGCCCCCGGCGCCGCCGACGGAACCCGCTCCGGCCTGCTGCGAGGGGATCTCCTGGAGCACCTTGGCCAGGTCCTCGGCGTTGGCGTGCTCGCAGGTGTAGACGTGGATCTTGCCCTTCCCGCGCGGGGTCTCCTTGTCGATCATGGCGATCAGCTGCTTGATGCGCAGGGTGTCCACCTCGCTCGCCAGCATCACGACCGTGCTCGTGCGCTCGTCGGCCACGATGACCGGGGGCCGTTCCACCGTGGCCTGCTGGGGGCGTGGGGCGGTGGTCTTGAAGAGGTTGCTCAACAACGTGACGAGCTTCGCGGCGTCGGCGTGTTGGAGGGGGATGACCGAGATCTGCTGCCCGGTCCCGGGCTGGTCGATCTGCTTGAGGATCTTCATCAGCCGCTGGATGTTCGACTGCACATCGGTGATGATGAGGGTGTTGGCCGGCGCGTAGCCCAAGATGACGCTGGCCTTGGAGACGAGCGGGGTGAAGAGCCGCTTGATCTCCTCGGGGTCGGCGTATTTGAGGGGGATGAGCTGGGTGACGACCCGGTCTTCGGGGTGGGCCTTTTCCATTTCGAGCAGGGTCTGGATGTTCATGGAGCGGGCCGCCGGGGAGGGGACGATCTTGACCACGTCCCCGGCCTTGACCGCGGAGAACCCGTAGACATCGAGCACGGACTCGAAGACCCGGTAGGCTTCATCCAGCGAGATCCGCGCCGGGGAGATGATGGTGACCTTGCCCTTGACGGCGTTGTCGACCACGAAATTGGTGCCCGTAAGCTCGCTCATGAACTTGATGAAGAGGCCGATGTCGACGTTGTTGAAGTCGATCGAGACGAACTGCTCGCCAGGCTTCTCCGGGGTTCCTCCGCCCCCGGTTTGGGCAAAAGAGGCGCCGCACAACCCCAGCAGGAGGCCGAGGATGAGGGCGATCCACAGGCCCGTCGTGCGGCCGATCGAATCTCTGACTATCATGGTGGCTCCTGTGTGCGGCGCGGCCGCGGCTATTCGATCTTGTACTCGAGGGTCTCCTCGCGCCCCCGGCGCTTGATGTTGACCTGGATCGGGCCGTCCAGGGAATCCCCGTTGCGCAGCCGCAGCCGGCGGAAAATGGCGTTCGGCTTGATTCCGGTGATGGAAATCCCCGCGGGCCGGCCGTCTTCGATGTGCGGCCGGAAGGTGGCCTGGTTCAGGATGTCGCCGATGTTTTCAATGGCCTGGGCGATCTGGTCCTCCTGCACCGTCACGGGTTGGGGGGGCTCCTCGCCGCCCGGCCGCGGCAGGGGAGCGGCCTCCGCCACGGCGGGCCCCGGCGCCGATGTGCGCGTGACCCCCGGCTCTTCCATGACGAGGACCTCGTCCCGGCCGTTCACGGTCAGGACCACCCGGTGGCGCAGCACCATCTTGACGAGCGCATTCTGAATCGGGTCTCCGGGGCGCAGGAGTTGCTGCTCGCGGCTCTTCTGGTCTTCAACCACCGCGAATGCCTGGCCGTCCGGGCCGGTGACCGTGCCCCAGAGCTTGAGCTTCAGGGCGGTCTGTTTGAGCTTGTCCACGTCGAGCGCCGCCGGATCGCTCTTGGGGGCGTCGGCCAGCGCCTGCTTGCCGCTGTTGAACAAATTCCGATCGACGATGCCCCGGATGTCGGCCAGGCGCTCGACCGGGGCCGGGCCGGCGGCCGCCGCCCGGGGCCCGGCGGCGGGAGGGGGCGGGCCGATTTCAAGTCCCGCCGTCACAACGGCATAGAAGATGGCCACGCCGAAGTAGATGCCGACCGAGGCCAGCAGCAGATTGACCATCAGCAGGATGCGGTTCGCCATAATTTCCTACCATATCCGAATGCGCCGGCGCCGGCAAACACCCACCTCCCGGCGATTTCCGCGCGGTGCTAGTTCAACGAGACGGCGGGCGCCTCCAGGGATCCGGTGATTTTAAACGGGATCGCGGCCCGCCGCCGCATCAGGGCCGCCGGCAGGCTTCCCTCGATCCTGGCCATGAAGGCATGATGGGGGCTGATGCGCCCGGTGAGGTTCAGGGCCCCCGCCCCGGCCGAACTCCCCAGGGCGATCGTCCCCGAGACCTCCGCATCCACCTCGTTGCCCCGCAGCCGGCCGTTTCGCAAAAGCAGCGTGCGCTCCTGGAGGCCGACCTCGGCATCGACGCTCCTGAAGCCGAAGCTCTTCTGGTCGAAGAGCGGGCGGGCCAGGTCGACCTGGGCGTCGGCCACGCGGATCCTGCCGCTCAAGGACCCCTGCCCGCTGAACGTCAGGGTGCCCTCCAGCCGGCCGGAGAGACGGCTGCCGTAGACCTCCTGCAGGGCGGGCAGGCGTTCCAGGAGCACTCCGCTCCACTGCGCCTGCATGGCGACGAGGGGCTGCTCCCCGCGGCCCTGCACCTCCGCCGTGCCGCTGATCTCGCCCGCGGCAGCCGACCCCTCGAAGCGGTAGCGGGTGATCTCCCGCACCAGGGTGAGCCACTCGGGGGCGATCCGCAGCCGCTCCATCTGCAAAAGGTCGACCCCCGTGCGGGCAATGCGCACTCCCTTGAGCTCGAGTCCCGGCGGCAGGGCCGGTCGGATATCGTTGACCGCCACGGAGAGACCCGGCACGCCGGCGGCCAGCCGGTGGGCCACGTGCGCCCGCAGCGCCTCGGAGGGGAACCCGAGGTAAAGGCACACCGCCAAAACAGCCGCAAGGTAGGCTGCGATCCAGGTTCGTCGTGCGGCGGCGCTCATCGGAAGCTCCTCAGGTCTCCAGCGTGTCGACCTGCAAAATGGCGTCGAGCAGGCCCTCCTTCTGGTCCCGGCGGGTGATGGAGAGCTTGGTCACCGAGGCCATGTTGCGCGAGGATTCCACCCCGTGAATGTAGCTTGCCAGTTGCTCGAGCGTGACCCCCTCGAGTTTCATCTCGACGCGTGAGAGGGTGAAGGGGCTGTTTTTCTGCTCGATTTTCGTCGGCCGCATGTAGCTCACCCGCTCTTTGACGCGGTTCTGTCCGGCCAGCTGGTCCAGGAACGAGAAGAGGGTGAAGCCCTTCTCCCGCTGCCGGAAACGGCCCTCCGCCGCCTGGGAACGGGATCGGATCTCCTCCGCTTCGGATTGGAGCTGATGCATGTGGGCGAGGATCGCGGCCTTGGCCTGGACGCTGCGGCGCAGCTGGGCCCGGTGTTCGAAGATCGGGACGATCAGCAGCTGAATCAGGCCGAAGAGGACCAGCGCCCCGCCGCCGGCCGCCACGATGATCTTTTCGCGGCGGCTGAGCTTGTTGAGGTTGATATGCTTCCAAACGGAGTCGAGGCTCAGTTTCATGGCGGCATCCTCTGCCGAGAATTAGAGATCCACCTTGAGTTGGAAATTGACTTCCTTGCCCGTGCGATCGGTGTTGGCGGAGCTGATGGTGACCTTCTTGAACCCCGGCACCCGCTCGAGATGCCCCTTGATCTCGTCCACTGCGTTGAAACCGCCCGTAGTGCCTGAGATCAGGATCGTTTCGGGGCCGGCCACCATGCGCTCGAACACCACGGCGATCTCATCGGGGATGGCCTCGCTGATGCGTTTGAGGACCTCGATGCTGTGGAAGTTGACCCCGCCGTCGCCCCCGGCCGCGGCGCTTTTCCGAAGCTCCTGCAGGTTTGCCTGCATCTGGCGATAGGGGTCGACGATGCTCTTTGCCTCCGGGAAGGTGGCCTTGAACACGGCGGCGATCTGCCGGTCCAGGCCGGCCGCCTGGCGCTTGAGCACAAACGCCTGCGTGAGAACGCTCGCGAGCATGAGGACCAGCACGGCCGCCGCCAGCGCCCCGGTGCGCACCAGGCTCTCCCGGTAGCGCGCAATCAGCTTGCGGCCGGGAAACCCGCTGCGGTGAAAATTGAGGCTCTCCAGCCCCTCGATCTCCCCCATCGCGAGGGCCAGCGCCCCGTTCATCCGTGCGGGGTCCCACTCCTCCTCGCCTTCGGGAAGGGCGAGGTTCAGCATGGGGTGCAGATCGACCGGCTGCACCTCGACCGGCAGCGATCGCACCCGGCGCTCGAGTTCCATCCCGGCGGCCCCGTCCCCGGTCAGAAAGAGCCGGGCGGACGGCTCCGGCAGATCCCCATGCTCCTGGATGGCGCCGAGCATCGTGCGCACATGGGTGGCGAGGACCTGCCCGCGCGCGTCCGGCGCGGCCGGCAGGGCGAAGCAGCGCAGGAGGCGGATCCGCTCGCCCGTCAGCACGGCGATTGCGCCGAAGCCCTCGCCGATGTCGGCGCACAGCGTGACCTCCTCCGGCCCCTGGCGCCGGCCGATGGCGGCGGCGAAAGGCAGGCCGCTGATGGTGACGCGTTCCGGGTCGATCCCTGTCTGCGCCAGGGCCTCGAGGAAGGGGGTCAGCCGTTCGCGTTCCACGGCGGCGGCCACCACCTCCGATTGGGGGGCGTCCCCGGAGCGGCTGTCGGCCACTGCAAAGTCGATCAGCTGTTCCGCGCCCGCCGGCGGGAGGTGGCTCTCCAGCTCCATCGGCAGGACCATCCGGATCTTCTGGGTGTTGGTGAAGGGAAGCTGGAGGTTGCGGCAGGAGAAGAGGGCGGCCGGCACGCAGACGGCGCAGTCGGTGTCGGTGCCGATCATATCGGCGCGGACAATCTCGAGCGCCGCCGCCAGGCCGCCGCCTTCGGCTTCGCCGGATGCGATCGGAACAACCCGCCAGTCGAGGATGCGGCTTTCCCTCAAGCTGCTCTTGACCAGGACCGCGCACACGCGGTGGGATCGAATATCCAGTCCGAGGACCTTGCGGCTCATCGTCAGTTCACCCGCCAGTCGAGGATACGGCAGGTCCATTTGCCGGTTTGGGGCGCCTGGACCCGCTCAAGCACGGCCGTGACGGTCGTGCTGGCATCGGCGACCCGGGCGGTCGACTCCACGCGGAAAAGATCGCTCGCGGTCGTGATCAGCTTGGGGTCGAGCTTGATGTCGGCCATGCCGGGAACCTGCTTGAGCCAGTTGGGATCTTTCACGTCGACGGTCTGCTTGCCGGAGATGATCTCGCGCCGGAATTCGTCGAGGGTTTCCGCCAGCTCCTCGCTCTCGGCCGGCAGGAGCGCGAAGAGCACCGGGAGCTCGGCCGTGGCGATGTTGATGCGCCCGGGAAAGGTGATCCCCGTTCCTTCGCCGGGCGCGGCGCCGTGAACCGTCAGAAAGCCTGAAATTCCCGGCAGCTGGGGGGTGCCGTGGAAGAGCTCCGGGGTGATGCCCTTGACCAGGAGCAGATCGCCGAGGTCCGGGATGGGCGCGTTGCGGGCGGGGTAGGGCGGCTGGCGTCCTTCATAATAGCTTCTCTCCGCCCCGCTCAGGCCGGTGATGGCATCGTCGTCGCCGCTGTCGATCCAGTCCTTTAAAGAGTTGATGATGGCGGCCGGCTCGCTGTCGCCCCCCAGCTCGATCCTGGAATCTTTCCGGTCGGCATAGAACTGGAGAAACCGCTCCCAGAGCGCCCGCTGGGATTCGTTGAACTGCCGGGTGTCCGGCCAGGTGACGAGCGCATTGACCTGGATCTTCGCCAGTTCATCGAGGATGACGATCGAGACCGTGCCCTCCTCGAACGGAAGATCCTTCAGCACCTCCTCTATTTTCAGCGGGTCCGCCCAGTCGTCCAAAATCGAATCGGTCGTGTTGTCGGCCTTGTCCTTGGCGAGGATGGCCATGGCGGCGTGAACGCCGGCGGCCGCCATCTGGCTCATCGTCAGGTGGTCCCGGCCGGCGGCCGCATTGGTCAGGGAAAACCGCGCCCGGCGGTTGTATTCCAGGGTGGCCGCCACCAGCAGGGTCATCACCGACAGGGTGACCAGGAGGGCGATGCCGCGCCGG
>JALOOS010000156.1 GCA_025454275.1 Desulfobacterales bacterium
CGCAGATCATCAGGGCGGTGCCGAAGGCCGCGGGGCCGCGGGAGGCCTCCGGGTAGAGCATCTGCATGGCGATCCCAAGCCCCTGCAGGAAGACCGCCGGGCCCATCATCGTGAAGAAGTTCGTGCCGCTCATGGCTGCGCCCGCCATCTCCTTGGGGAAGAGGGATTTGACATGGGCGTAGACGTGCATGCCGCTGGCCGAGACGATCCCGAAGGCAAAAAAGACGATCCCGGCCGCGAACTGACTCGTTCCGGGGGGAAGCCCCCTCAGGACGAAGGTGATCGCGGCGAGCAGCAGCAGGCCGACGGCAATGACCCACTTGGCTGTCCGGAGACGGTCGGAGACCACTCCCCACAGCGGCCCACCGACAATCAGGCCGAGGTTCATGAGGATCAGGATGTTCCCCGCCTGGAGGGGCGTGAACCCCAGGGCCTCCATCAGCAGCGGGCCGGCCCAGAGGGTCTGGAGCGCCGCGTGGGTGCCGTAGCGAACGAAGGTTCCGGCCGAAATGATCCAGTAGTCCCGGCTGCGCAGGAGCCTCTTCAGGTGGCCGAAGAGGGGCAGGGCCCCGGGCGGCCGGGGTGCCGGAACCGGGCTCGAAACGGAAGGATCGGGCCGGTCGCGGACGACCCAGAACAAGGCGAGGGTGATCACCAGGTGGAAGGCGATGATCGCCTGAACACTCAGGCGCCACCCGAAGCGCTCGGCCATCAGGGCGAGCGGGGTGGCGGAGACCATACTGCCCAGGGTCCCGATCGCAAAGAGCAGGCCTGAAAGGGAGGCGAAAATTTTGGCCGAGAACCACTCGGTCATGAGTTTCAGGGGGCCCATCAGGTTGCAGGCCATCCCCACTCCGATCAGCAGCCGTCCGGCGAGCCCGACCGCAAGCCCCTGGGCCAGCGAGAACATCAGGGCCCCGGCCATCCCGACAAAAGAGAGGACGATCATGATCCGCTTCGCCCCGGCCCGGTCCAGAAAGATCCCGATCGGTATCTGCGCCACGGCAAAAGTATAAAAGAACCCGGCGGATAAGAGCCCCAGCTCCCGGGTGCCGAGGTGCAGGTCGGAAACGAGCCAGGGGGCGAGGACGGCGTTCGTCGCCCGGTAGACTTGGGAGATGAAGAGGTGCAGGGAGCAGAGGAAGAAGATGAGCCATGCGCGGATTCGCATCGGAAACGCTCCTTGGGGCGGAGTCTAAAAAAGTATCGCCTCCCTTGACGTATTGACACCCCGCGGGGTCTTCTATAGGCTGAGTCGGCTTGCGATTCAACTTCGAGCGGAATCCCACCTCCGCCGAGCGACCCTGATAAGGAGGAAGATTTCAGCATGACCCGGATCGATCCCACGAGCTTCAGAGACATCAACCCCGGCGAGCGCCTGCTGATGGGCCCGGGCCCGAGCGACGTTCCGGCCAGGGTGCTGCAGGCCCTGGCCGCCCCGTGCATCGGGCACCTCGACCCCTACTTCCTCGCCACCATGAACGAGACCCAGCAGCTCCTACGCCACCTATTCCAGACCGGCAACGCCCTGACCATGCCCGTTTCGGCCACCGGCAGCGCCGGGATGGAAGCCTGCTTCGTCAACCTCGTGGAGTGCGGCGACGAGGTGGTGGTGGCCGTGAACGGTGTCTTCGGCACCCGGATGTGCGACATCGTGACCCGCATCGGCGGCAAGCTGATCCGTGTGGACGGCGAATGGGGGCGGGCGATCGACCCGGCGGCGGTCGAAAAGGCGGTCAAGAGCTGCACGCCCAAGGTGGTGGCCGTCGTGCATGCGGAGACCTCGACCGGCGCCTGCACGCCGCTCGAGGAGATCTCCCGGATCGCGCACGCGGCCGGCGCCCTCTTTCTGGTGGATTGCGTCACCTCGCTCGGCGGCATGGATGTCCCGATCGATGCCCTCGCGGTCGACGCCGCCTACAGCGGGACCCAGAAATGCATCTCCTGCCCTCCGGGCCTCTCGCCGGTCACCTTCAGCCCGGAGGCCATCAAGGCCCTCGAGCGGCGCAAACACCCGGTCGTGAGCTGGTACCTGGATCTCGGCATGGTGCGGGACTACTGGGGCAACGAACGCAAATACCACCACACGGCACCGGTCAACATGGTTTACGCCATTCGCGAGGCCCTGCGCATCATCGCCGAGGAGGGGCTCGAGACCCGCTTCGCGCGCCACCGCCTGAACCACCGGGCCCTCGTCGCCGGGATCGAGGCGATGGGGCTTGCGATGCTGGTCCCCGAGAAGGAGCGGCTGCCGATGCTGAACGCGGTGCGCATTCCGGAGGGGGTGAACGACGCCCGGGTGCGCAAGGCGCTTTTGACCGATTTCGCCATCGAGATCGGCGGGGGTCTCGGCCAGTTCGCCGGCAAGGTCTGGCGGGTGGGGCTCATGGGCCACTCCTGCCGCCGGAAGAACGTCTTCCTCTTCCTTGCGGCGCTCGAAACCGTGCTGAAGGCGGAAGGGTTCAAGGCCCGGCCGGGGGCCATCGAGGCGGCCACCGCCGTTTACGCCGCCGCCGGATGACCGGCGGCTGTTTCGCGGAGGCGGCACCGTGACTTTTTTGAGAGGGGTCGGCGCATGGTACCGGGCGCACTGATCAGCGAGCTCGGACGGATCGTAGGCGAGCGCCACGTCTGTGCATCGCGCACCGCCTCCGAGCTCTACTCCTACGACGGCTCGCTCGCCAGGGGGGCGCCGGCCGCGGTGGTCTTTCCGGCCGACGCCGCCCAGACCGCCCAGGTCGTGCGGGCGGCGGCGCGGGCCGGGGTGCCCTTCGTGCCGCGGGGCTTCGGGACCAACCTCTCCGGCGGAACCGTCCTGCCCGCGGGCGGCCTCACCCTCTGCCTTTCGCGCCTCAACCGCATCCTCGAGATCAACACCGAAAACCGCACCGCCCGCGTCCAGCCCGGCGTCACCAACCTCGAGCTCCAGAACGCGCTCGCCCCGCTGGGTTTTTTCTACGCCCCGGACCCTGCCAGCCAGAAAGTGGCCACCCTGGGCGGCAACGTGGGGGAGAACTCGGGCGGACCGCGCTGCCTGAAATACGGGGTCACCACCAACCATGTCCTGGGCCTCACGGCAGTCCTCTCCGACGGCGAATGGCTGACCCTCGGCGGGGCGGCGTACGACCCGCCCGGCTACGATCTCAGGGGGCTTTTGATCGGCAGCGAGGGGACCCTCGCCGTCGTGACCGAGGTCACCGTGCGCATCCTGCCGCGGCCGGAGAAGGTGCTGACCCAGCTCGTGGTCTACGACGATGTCCCCGCGGCCGCCCGGTCGGTCGCGGGCATCATCGCGGCAGGCATCGTGCCGGCCACCCTCGAAATGATGGACGCCCCGATCATCCGCGCGGTCGAGGAGAGCATCGCCTGCGGCTACCCCCGCGACGCTGCGGCCGTTCTGATCATCGAGGTGGAGGGCCCGGCGACCGGCCTGGAAAAACAGGCCGAGCGCATCCGCGCCATCTGCTCGGCCAACGGCTGCCGTGAGGTCAGGGACGCCGCCGGCGCCGCCGAGCGCGCCCGCCTCTGGGAGGGCCGGCGCGGCGCCTTCGGGGCCGTGGCGCGCCTGGCGCCGAACTACCTCGTCAACGACTGCACCGTGCCCCGCACCCTTCTGCCGCAGGCACTGGCGCAGGTGGCCGCCATCGCCCGAAGGTATGGGTTCGAACACGGAAATGTGTTCCACGCCGGGGACGGCAACCTGCACCCTCTCATTCTCTTCGACTCCCGCGACCCCGACCAGCTCCGGCGCGTCCACGCCGCCGGCTGGGAGATCATGCTGGCCTGCGTGGCCCTGGGGGGGACCATTTCGGGCGAGCACGGCATCGGCCTGGAAAAGATGGAGGCCATGCGCCTTGTCTTTTCCGACGCGGAGATCGCCGCCCAACGCTCGCTGAAGGAGGCCCTCGATCCGCCGGGAGTTTTGAACCCGGGCAAGATCTTTCCCGAGACAGGCGCCCCCTTCGCCTTCCGGGAGCATGCCGCCTGGGCCGCGGCCGACGACGGCCTGTCGGCCGCCGAGCGGGAGGCGGCCGACACCGTCCGTCACGCGCTCTCGGCCGGAGATGCCCTTATGCCGATCGGCGGCGGCTCCCTCGGAGGCTTCGGAAACCTTCCGGCCCGGCCGGTGAGCCGGCTTGCGACCGACCGGCTCGCGGCGATGGTGGCGATCGACCCCGCCAACCAGTTTTTCACGGCCGGCGCCGGGATGAGGCTCGCTGCGGCCCAGGCCGCCCTGGCGGAGCACAACCAGTGGCTTCCCTTGCGCCCGCCGGCCCTCTCGCACCGCACCCTGGGCGGGATCACGGCCACCGGCGCCTGCGGCCCGGAGCGGCTCGGCTATGGGGCCCCGCGCGAGCTCCTGCTCGGGCTGCGTTTCATCGACGGCCGGGCGCGGCTGATCAGCACCGGCGGCAAGGTCGTCAAAAACGTGGCCGGATACGACCTGACCCGGCTCATGACCGGATCGGCCGGCACCCTCGGCCTCATCACCCGCGTGACCTTTAAGACCGCCACCCGGCCGGAGCGCTGTGCGCTGATCTCGGCCGCCGCAAGCCTCGAGACCTGTGCCGGGCTGGCGGCCCGGATTCTCGGCTCGCATCTCAACGCCGTGTTCGCGACCGCCGAGCCGGCGGGGGACGAAGAGCACTGGTGCCTGCGGTTCGGCTTCGAAGGGTTTGCGGAGACGGTTGCCGCCCAATTGGAGCAAGCGGGCGCCTTGATGGCGGCGGCCGGCGTCACGCCGGCCGAACCGGCGGACTACGATGTGATGGCGGGCCCCTTCGGCGCCGTTTACGAGGGTATCGCCCGCCAGCCCTTCGTGATACGCGCGGGCGTCCCGGCGGACCGGGCCGCCCAAGCCACAGCCCTCCTTCGGCGTCAGGCCGCTGACGGTCGGCTCCAGGTCGATTTCGGTTTCGGCGGCATC
>JALOOS010000157.1 GCA_025454275.1 Desulfobacterales bacterium
GGTCGCCGGAGGTAGCTCTTCACCATCTCGCGGGCGATGGGGCCGGCGGCGCTCGATCCATGCTCGCCGTTCTCGACCACCACCGCGATCGCGATCCGGGGGGCCTTGACCGGTGCGAAACACACGAACCAGGCGTGCGGGAGCAGGTGGGGAGGAACGTAGTCGTCCCCGCCCTCGCGGCGGCCGACCACCTGGGAGGTCCCGGTCTTGCCGGCGATTTCGATGTCGCTCAGGTGCACCCGGCGAGCGGTGCCCCGTTCGCCGTTCACGGCAGCCGAGAGACCCTGCTGGACCAGCGCGAGGGTGCGCGCGCTGGCCGGCAGCTTTCCGACCACCTCGGGCCGGTTCCGGTGCACCACCTGCCCGTCCATGGTTTCCACCCGCTCCAGGAGGAGTGGGCGGTGGCGGGTGCCGCCGTTGGCGACCGCCGCCGTCAGCATGGCCATCTGCAGCGGGGTGGCCAGGTTGTAGCCCTGGCCGATGGCGATCGAGAGCGTTTCGCCGTCCTGCCAGGGGACGCCGAAGCGCTTGCGCTTCCATACCGATGAGGGAATCAGTCCGCGCGACTCCGGCTCGAGGTCGACCCCGGTGCTGGCCCCCAACCCGCTCGCCTTGGCATACCAGGCGATCCGGTCCACTCCCAGGCGCTGCCCCACCCGGTAGAAATAGACATCGCAGGACTCGGCCAGGGCCCGGCGCAGGTCGACGCGACCGTGGCCCTCCTTTTTCCAGCAGCGGTAGTCCCGCCCGGCGAAGGCCAAAAACCCGGCGCAGTCGAAGGTGGTGTTCTCGTCGATCACTTTTTCCTCGAGTCCGGCGATGGCCGTGATGATCTTGTAGGTCGAGCCGGGAGGGTACTCGCCCTGGATGGCCTTGTTCTCGAGCGGCCGAAAGGGGTGGGAAACGAGGCTCCCCCAGCGTGCCGCAACGATCCCGCTCACAAAGGCGTTCGGCGGGAAGGGGGGGGAGCTGGCCAGGGCCAGCACATGGCCGTTTTGCGGATCCACGGCAACCGCCGCACCGGCGATGCCCTCCAGCAATTGCTCGGTCCGCACCTGCAGCTCATGGTCGATGGTCAGGTGCAGGTTGCGGCCCGGCCGGGATGCGACCGCATTCAACACCCCCATCACCTGCCCGCTGGCGTTCACCTCCACCTGGCGTCCGCCCGGCTCCCCGCGCAGGAAGCTCTCATAGGCACGCTCCACCCCGGACTTGCCGATCGTCTCGCCGCCCCGCAGCCCTTCCGCGGCGCCGCGGTTCAGCTCCTGAGGACTGACCTCGCCGAGGTAGCCGATCAGGTGCGAGGCCAGGAACTCGTGCAGGTAATGGCGGCGCACCCTCACGTCGATGACGACCCCCGGCAGGTCCATCTTACGGGCTTCCACCACGGCGAGCGCATCCCGGCCGATGTCCTGTTTCAGGACCACCGGCCGAAACGCCCCCAGCCCCCGGGTGTGCTTCACCCGACCCCAGAGCTCATCGAAGGGTACCTGCAGCAGAGCGGCGAGCTCCTCGACCACGCGGCGCGGGTCGCCGGCATCCTTGGGGATGAAGCTCACATCGAACGAGGGCCGGTTTTCGGCCAGTTTCACGCCGTCACGGTCGAGGATCAGGCCCCGCGGAGGGTCGATGATCTGCAGCCGAATGCTGTTGTTGACCGACAGGCGCTGATAGTCCTCTCCCATGACCGCCTGCAGGTAGAAAAGGCGCGCCAGCAGGACGAGAAAGGCCACGAGCGCGACGATCGAAAACCCGACGATCCGCTGCTTGACCCAGTCGTTGTCGCTTGCTTTGACGAAACCGTTCATGGCACCATTCGACGGGGGATCATTCGGCCGGAGCCTGCCGCCGGCCGCCCGGGGCCGCCCCCCGTTCAACCGACCGCATCAGAACCGCCAGCGGGGGTCCGGCCAGAAACACCCAGCCCACCTGCTCGGTAAACACCCTGAGCATATCGCCGGGGCCGATCCGCGTCAAATGGAACGCCGACGCGGCGGCGAGGAAGACCACATTCTGCAAGACAACCCCTCCCGCCATCATCAGAACCAGGAGGATCGCCGATTCCACACGGATGAAGGCCGCCGCCAGGCGCACCCCGATAAACAGCCAGACATAGGAGGTCAGGTAAAGGCCGAAAGGCCCTCCCGACAGGGTGTCCATTAAAATCCCCAGAAAGGCGAGCAGCGGAATGCTTTCGGAGAGCGGCCGGAAAACGGCCAGATAGACGACAAGGCAGAGGAGGGGGTCGAAGAAGTTGGCCATGGCCGGCATATAGGGCAAAAGGGTGGTGCGGCAGATCACAAGGGCCAGGCTGACGCCGATGTACCAGAAAAACCTCATCGGGGGCCTGCGGGCAGGAGAGTGCGCGGCGCCAGGATGATGAGCACCTCCTCCAGTTTGTCGAAATCCACCGCCGGACGAACCCGCACCTCTTTGAAAAAATCGACCCCCTGCCCGCTGACCGCGCTCACCTGTCCGACCGGAAGTCCTTTCGGGAAAATCCCGTCAAACCCGGAGGAGATGACGGTGTCCCCCGGCCGCACGTCATCCTCGGGCATGACGAAAGCGAGGATGCACTCCTCCTGGAAGCTCCCCTTGACGATTCCCCGGACCCGGTTGCGCTGGATCAGCGCATCGACCGCGCTGTTGGGGTCGATGATCAGCATGAGCTTGGATTGATGCAGGGAGACCTCGACGATCTGCCCCGCGATCCCGCGCGAGGTGACCGCCGGCAGGCCCTTGGTCAGGCCGTCGGCCGCCCCCTTGTTGATGATCACCGTGTTGAACCATGAGGAGGGGTCCTTGGCCACGATCCGGGCCGCTGCCGCCGGCTGGACGAGCGACTGCTTGAACCCGAGCAGTTCCCGCAGCCGTTCGTTTTCAAGTTCGATTTCCTGCTGCCGGTGGCTGCGCTCCGCCGCGGCTTCCAGCTCGCGCCGGAGGCGCTCGTTTTCCTGGGCCACGGCGACCAGCCGGAAATAGTCCTCCCAGACCTGCTGCGAGGCCCTCACGGCCCGGGAGGTCGCCTCCTGGAACGGCGCCACGAAGGCCAGGAGCAGCCGCCCGATGCCCCAGGCCGGCGGGCGCTTGGTCGCAATCGCCAGAAAGATGATGTTGACGGTGACAAGGAGGATGCCGGCGAGAATCAGAACCGTCTTCTTGGAGAACATAGACCGGTCAGCTGATCACGATCTCCTTGAGGAGGTCGATGTTGTCCAGGGCCTTCCCGGAGCCGAGAGCGACGGTCTCGAGGGGCCGCTCCGCCACGGTGATCGGCAGGCTGGTCTCCTCCCGCAGGAGCTTGTCCATGTTCTTGAGAAGGGCGCCGCCGCCCGTCAGGATGATCCCGCGGTCCACGATGTCGGCGGAGAGCTCCGGCGGCGTCTGTTCCAGGGCGATCTTGACGGTTTCGACGATGGCGTCGATCTGCTCGGAGATGGCCACCCGGATCTCCTCCGAATCGATGGAGAGGATCTTGGGGATGCCCGAGGCCAGGTCCCGGCCTTTGACCTCGATGGTCTCGAGATTCTGGGGGTCGGGGTAGGCATTGCCGATCGTCGTCTTGATGGCCTCGGCGGTGCGCTCGCCGATGAGCAGGTTGTACTTGCGCTTGATGTACTGGATGATGGCCGAGTCCATTTTGTCCCCGGCCACCCGCACCGAGCGGCTGTAGACGATGCCTTTGAGCGAGATGACGGCCACCTCGGTGGTGCCCCCCCCGATGTCGACGACCATGTTGCAGATCGGCTCGGTGATCGGCAGCCCCGAGCCGATCGCAGCGGCCATGGGCTCCTCGATCAGGAACACCTCGCGCGCCCCGGCCGATTCGGCCGACTCCCGCACCGCGCGCTTCTCCACCTGGGTGATGCCGGAGGGCACGGCGATGATGATCCGGGGCCGGACGAAGGTGCGCCGGTTGTGCACCTTGTGGATGAAATGGCGCAGCATGGCCTCGGTGACTTCGAAGTCGGCGATCACCCCGTCCCGCATGGGCCGGATGGCGATGATGGAGCCCGGGGTCTTTCCGAGCATGTTCTTCGCCTCGAGGCCGACCGCGAGCACCCGGTTCTTGGCGCGGTGGTTCGTGCTGACCGCCACCACCGAGGGCTCGCTCAGGACGATCCCCTTGCCTTTCACGTAGACCAGCGTGTTCGCCGTCCCCAGGTCGATCGCCAAGTCGTTCGAAAAGACTCCCAACACCCCGTCGAAAAAGGACATATCACCTCATTTCCCGGCTCGCACCGGATAAATCGTAATTTAATTTCAATATATAAAGATTACCAAACCCCTCTTCCGAAAACAAGCAAAAATTATTCCGGCCGCTGCGCCGACGCTCTCATCGGCCCGCCCCGAGGGCCTGCATGACCGCATCGTGCAGGAGGGGGCGGAAGGCGCGGATGGCGGTGTTGGCGCGCGAGGGATGCACCCGGTTGGTCAGCAGGATGACCATGATCCGTCGCTCCAGATCCACCCAGAAGGAGGTCCCGGTGAAGCCCAGGTGGCCGACGGCGGAGGGGGGAAAGAACCGTCCGCAGCTCGAACCCAGCTCGGCCGGCATGTCGAACCCGAGGCATTTGTCGGTCCCGGGCACCCGCTCCAGAAAGCGGCGCAGCGTGCGGCGGGGAAACAGCGGGCCGTCCCGTTCCCCATGATAGGCGCGGAGCAGCTCCCCCAGCAGGCGCCGGATCCCGGCCGCGGTGCCGAAGAGCCCGGCGTGCCCGGCGATGCCGCCCATGGCGTGGGCGTTCTCGTCGTGAACTTCGCCCGTGATCAGCCGCCCGCGCCAGGGACACTCCTCCGTCGCGGCGAACGGGCCGCTGGGGGGCGACGGCCGGGCGAGGTCGATAAAAAAGAGCGATTCGGCAAGACCCAGCGGCCCGTAGAGCTCTTCGGCCGCAAAACGGTCCAGGCGCCGTCCGTCGACCGC
>JALOOS010000158.1 GCA_025454275.1 Desulfobacterales bacterium
CTGATGGAGCACACCTACCAGGCCATCAGCCCGGCGGAGATGCTGATCTACCAGCTGGCCCGGGGGAACACCTTCAACATGCGGGTGGTGGGGCTGGAGACGGTCAAGCGTTTCCGCCGCGAGAACCCCGACTGCGCGGTCACCTTTAAATCCAACCATCTGAGCGAGGCCGATTTCGTGCTGTTGGCGATGCTCTTCCGGGAGCACGGCCTGCGCCTTCTGATCGAAGGGGGCAGCAACCTCTTTCTGGAAAACATCGATGTCTACCGCGATCTTCTGCCCGCGATCGTGGACCCCTCCCTGCGCAGCCTGGCGGAGAGCCGCCGCCTGAGCGTGGCCCAGTACCTCTCCCAGCGGGGCGCCTTCAAGGTGTTCCGCCAGCCGGTCAGCCTGCCCCAGCCGGGCGGGGAGACGATCAAGCTCGGCCGCAAGGAGATCCTCACGCTCGCCCGCGCCTACCGCCAGCACCTGGTCATGGAAAAGGAGATGTACCTGACCTTTCCCGGCTTCTCCACCGTCCGCTCAAGCCTGCTCGACCTGCTGAAAATGGACAGCATCAAAACCGGGCGGACCTATACGGGGAAGATTGACGGGTTCCACCACCTGCCGTTTCACATGGACATCGAGGCGTCCCAGGACGCGGGGGTGGATCTCTACATCGTGGGGGTCAACGTCGCCTACGAACGGGTGCTGGAAGATGACAATTTCCAGGAACTCACCCGGCTGCACGAGGCCGGCGCCGAGCCGCAGGAGATCTATCTTCAGGATTTGGGGTACGTGGTGCGCCGTTTTCTGGCCGACAAGCGCAAAACCCACCTATCCGTCAAGTTCACGGAACCGCGCAAGGTCGACATCAAGCCCATGCGCGGCGATGTGCTCGGCACCAAGATCAAGTTTGCCGCCCACGCCTATGCCCGCGAGACCTTCGAGCAGGTCATGGGGATGCAGCCGGTCTTTCCCGCCAACATCTTTTTCTCGGCCTTCGATGATCAGTTCAGCCGCATGCCGGTGCCGGTGATGCGCGAAAAGATCGACGATCTCCGGGACCATCTGCGGCATCTCACCTGGGGCCGGCAGAAACGGCGGGTGGACCTGCATTTCGTCCTCGGCTACAACCACCAGATCATGTCGGCCGACGAGATCATCAATCGCACCTTCGAGACCTTCACCGCTACGGCAAATCCGGTCACCTCGCTCGACGGGGAGATGTTCGTGGTCCACAACCGGGACGTCGCCGCGCAGTACCGCAACCACATCGCCCATTTTTTCAGTGAAACGAAAAAATGACGGGTTCGTGGAAAGTCCTTTTTTAGACGGCTCTTCAAAAAACCCGATATCACGGCGGGCGAATCGCGTCTCGCCGGGCGTATCCCGACGCAGCGGGACCGCAGCGACCGCGGGAGGAGGCGAACGCAGACGAATGGGGTTTTTAGAACACCGTCGAACGTGACATGCCCCGGCAGGTGGCAGCCGCCGGCCGCCCGCCGCAACCCCCATTTACGGGTACGCGGCGGTGTGAGCCGCCCCGGTGCTAGGGCGCCTTGGCCGCGACGAGCTTGAAGCTTTGGAGCACCTTTTCAAAGGTCACGAGGTCCTTCTGGTAGATCTCCTCCTGGGTGGCCGCGTAGCGGATGTTGTAGAAGCGGTTGCCGTCGATGAACCCGAAATAGAGCGTCTTGAACAGAAACCCGTCCGCGTCGGTGTAAATGAAGCTCAAGCGAAAGCCCCGTCGGCCGTCGATCCGGGCGGGGATGTTCTCCAGCAGGCTGAAGTTGCGGATGTTGGTGTCGGACAGCAGTTCGTGGACGACGATCTCCGCCGCCTCTTCCGGCATCGTCCCCGCATGCATCACTTTCTGGCTGAAGTGGAAGGGCTCGCTCAGCGGACGTTCCCGGATCAGCACGAACTGCTTGTATCCCCCATCTTTGGTGATGAAGAGCATCGGTTCGTCGGTGTCGACCTGCTTCCAGCCTTCGGGAACCGCGACGTTGAAACTTAGCGCCGGTTTGCCGCCGGCGTGGGCACAGGCAACACACAGGACGGCCGCGATCAGGCAGAGCCACATTCGCAATCTCATAAGCTGTCTCCTTTAGATGTGATGGGCAGTGTTTCCAGGTAACTGGCGAGGTAGGCGGCATCCCCGGGGCTCGGGGATAGCGCCAGCGCACTCTCAAAATGCGCTCTCGCCAGGTCGAACCGTCCCTGTCTAAGATGCAGCAGGCCGGCCGCCTTGCGGGATTTCGGGCAACGGGGGTTCAACCTGATGCTCTCCCGGTAATGGGCAAGAGCCTGATCCCAGTCGCCGGGCCCCTGGCGTTGCCGCAGGATCTCCGCCAACAAATAGTGGCCTTGAGCCTGGTCCGGAGAGTCCCGCAGGAAGCGGCGGGCCGATTTCAACGCATGGTGCCAACGGCCCAGCTGCGCGTCGTTCTGCGCCTGGTGCAGCAGGAGGAATTGAAGGTCGCTGCGGAAGCCGTCGCGCGGCGCCGTCTGCCGGGAAACCGCCGGCCACCGATCGGCCACGCACGTGCGCAGGGCGGCGAGTCGTTCGGCACTGAGCACGCCCAGGGCCTCGTCAGCGACATTGTCGAAAATGGCAAGGGCCTGGCGAGGATCATAGTGGGCACGCATGACCAAGTCAAGGCCCAGCCGGTCCGCCTCCTCCTCAAGGGCGCGCCGCTGATGAATCCGCCGAGAAACGTCCATCCAGGCGCTCCAGCGCGCCGCCAGACGTAGTCCGCCGGAGGCATCTTCCGACGCCGTCTCCCGGTCCCTTTCCGCGAGGCTCGCCTCAACGACCTGCAGCGCATGCCCCCGGGTGACGTGAATCAGTTCGTGTGCCAGCAACAGCGCGAGCTCCGCCTCATTCTCAAGGCAGGCAAGGAGGCCGGTGTGCAGGTAAATAGTGCCGTCCGGGTACGAATAGGCATCGGGTTGCGGGTCGCTCAGCAGGACGATGCGAACGGCGTCCGGCCGCTCGCCAAGGGGCCTAAGCAGTTTTTCCAGGACGGCGCCCAAACGGGATTCGAGCGCCGGGTCCCGGTAGATCGGAGCCCGCCGTGCAATCGCCGCCTGTTCGGCGCGGCTGATCGTCTTCAACAGCTCCGCCGCTGCCGCCCGATCCGCCGCACGGACCGTCGGCAGGCCGCTGCAGCCGCTGCACAGGCACCCCATGGCCAGCGCCGCTATCGCTGCAACCAGCACTCTGCGAATTGGAACACCGCCGAAGGCCGCCATGTCACTACCCGATGAAGCATTGTGGATGAGCACCGCCCCGTGAGGTGCTATCGGTCGGGAGCGCAGGAGACTTTAACCGGTTGCGGATCACCCTGCCGGGTGAGGATGGAAAAGGAAGTAGATGCGGGTGTAGCTTTCGAGAAGTATTGTTGTGTCGAGACCGGTGGGAGACGTGGTCTTCCTGCCCTCTGTTAAATAATAATTTTCAGAAGGTTAAACCAAAGTGCCGCCGGACCGCAGGCGGTCCCGGAGGGGTGCACGGCGCACATTGCAAACCATAGACGAATTTTCTTCTTTTTTTTCTGGACAAATGCAACGCGGTGATTATAATCTTGCCGTATTCAGCTTGCGGGGGGAACCGCAGCCAACCATTTTCAATTAAAAAGGAGGGTGTTGAAATGAAAAAACTGTTTCTGGTGCTGATTGCAGTGCTGCTGATCGGCGGTTGCACATCCGAGTTCTACAAACACGATTCGCTGTTCAAAACCAACTCCCATGCTGCGTTCAGCTGGTGGGGGTACAAAAACGTCAACTCCGACCACGCCAAGATGTCGGCGGAACAGGGCTGGTGGGGGAGAGAGATCCCGTACGTCCCGGCCAAGTAGTAATTTCTTAGGCATCTTCCCGAACAAAAGGGGCAGGATCGATGGTCCTGCCCCTTTTTTTATCGACCTCCGGGGTGACCGCAAGGCCCCCCGCCGGACTCGCCTCCCATCCGACCGATGGCGCGTTGGGGCGGCGGCAGCCTGCATTGACAGGGAGGGTTCTTGCGGATACCATCTCAAGAAAGCTCAGCCGTTCGCCTCCAGCCGCCGAACCCTCAACGCGAGACATGGCACGCAGCAAGCCCGCAATTCTCTGGACCCTCCTGATCCTCCTCGCAGCCCATCCGGCAGCGGGAGATGGGGGGCTCCGTATCGACATCCCCGGCCGGCCGGCCACCATCATGATCGAACGCATCGAGGGACCGCAGCAGGTGGTTGTGTCGGTCCGTGACGCGACCGGGGAGCCGATACGGAACCTGGGCCCACAGGACCTCGTCGTCGGCAGCGGCATCCGCAGGGCGCGGGTGGTATCCCTCGCAGCGCTTCAATCCCGCGAGGATGTTCCGCTCAACCTCGTGCTCGTCATCGACAACTCGTTTTCCATGCAGGAGCGCCAGGCGATTCCCCCCCTCCTGGCGGCGCTGGAGGAGTTGCTGGAGGGTGTGCGCCCGACCGACCGCATTCATGCCGTTGTCTTCGACGATCGCCCCCGGCACCTTGCCGGCGATAGGCGGTTGCACGTCAAGACCTTCACCTCCAGCCGACCGGCGGAATGGAAGGAGTTCTTTGCTGAGGCCTTCGACCGCGGCATCACCAGTCGCACCTTCCTCTACGAGGCGATTGGGGCCGGGCTCGACATCATCGGCAAGCTTCCGGCCGACCAGCCGAAGCTCATGCTGGTCTTCTCCGACGGCGAGGATCTGAACAGCACGATCGGAGCGAAAGAGATCGATGCCGGCGCCGCAGGACTGGCAACGTTTCTGGCGTTCGGCATCGATTACCTGCCGGGCGAAAAGACCGATGCCTTCCTCGCGCGCTTTGCCGCGCGCCATGGGGGGCGGACATGGAAAGCGCGCTCCGCAACAGAGCTGAAACCGG
>JALOOS010000159.1 GCA_025454275.1 Desulfobacterales bacterium
CTCCTCGGTCACCACCACGTGGGACCACTGGTGGCCGACGATGCGGACAACGCTCTTGCGGCAGATGGCCCCCACCTGCCGCTCCAGGTTGCGCACGCCGGCCTCGCGGGTGTAGTCTTGGATGAGCTTGCGCACCGCATCGTCGGTGAAGGTGATCTCGTCCTCCTTCAGCCCGTGCGCCCTGAGCTGACGGGGGATCAGGTGCCGCTTGGCGATCTGGAGCTTCTCGTGCTCGGTGTAGCCGTCGAGGCCGATGATCTCCATGCGGTCCCTGAGCGGAGCCGGGATGGTCTCGAGCTGGTTCGCGGTCGTGATGAAGATGACGTCGCTCAGATCGAAGTCCACGTCCAGGTAGTGGTCCCGGAAGGCGTGGTTCTGGGCAGGGTCGAGCACCTCGAGCAGCGCGCTGCTCGGGTCCCCGCGCCAGTCCATCCCGATTTTGTCCACCTCGTCCAGCATGAAGACCGGGTTCCGGGTGCCCGCGCGCTTTATTGCCTGGATGATCCGCCCCGGCATGGCGCCGATGTAGGTCCGGCGGTGGCCGCGGATCTCGGCCTCGTCGCGCACCCCGCCCAAACTCATGCGGGTGAAGCTCCGCCCCAGGGCCCGGGCGATGCTCTTGCCGAGGCTCGTCTTGCCGACACCCGGAGGGCCGGCAAAGCAGAGGATGGCCCCCATGGCCTCGGAGAGCTTTTCGGTGTCCGAACCCGTCTTGACCCCGCGCTCGGCGACGAGCTTGCGCACGGCCAGGTACTCGACGATGCGCTCCTTGACATCCGGCAGCCCGTAGTGGTCTTCGTCCAGCACGGCCCGCGCGTGGTCGATTTCGGTCTTGTCCTCGCTGGTCTTCCCCCAGGGCAGGTCCACCAGCCAGTCCAGGTAGGTCTTGATGATGGAGGCCTCGGGGGCGTGGGGCGACATGCCTTCCAGCCGTTTCAGCTCCCGCCGGGCCTCTTTCAGGGCTTCGGGGGGCAGATCGGCCTTTTCGAGCTTCTCGGCATAGCCGGCGGCCTCGGAGTCCGACTCGTCGGACTCCCCCAGCTCCTTTTGAATGGCCTTGAGCTGCTGGCGCAGGAAATAGTCCTTCTGGGCCTTCTCCATCCCCTCGCGCGCCTCGCTCTGGATCTTGCGCCCCAGCGAGAGCACCTCCTTCTCGCGGCTGAGGTGGGCGATCAGGGCGCGCAGCTTGGTCTTGAGATCGCCTGCCTCCAGGATCTCCTGGGCGGCGGCCATCTCCAGCCCGGCGTAGTTCGCGACGAGATAGACCAGGTAGCGGGGGTCCTTGATCTGGGCCAGGAACTCGCCGGCCTCCTTGGGGTAGTTGGGCGAAAGGGCGACGACCTCCTGGGCGACCTCGAGCAGGCTGCGCTGCAACGCGACGGTTTCCAGATCCAGGTCGGAGGCGTCGGGCGTCACATGGATCCTGGCCTTGAGATACGGTTTGTCGGCGGTCCAGAAGTCGACCTTGAACCGCTCCAGGCAGTGTACGATCACGTTGAGGGTGCCTTCGGTGCTCTTCGCGACGCGCTCGATGCGCGCAATCGTGCCCACCTCGTGCACCTGGCCCGGCAGGGGCTCCTCGATCTCCGGGAAGCGCATGGCGACGAGCCCGATCAGGCGGTCCCCCTTCTGCGCCTCTTCTACGAGCGCAACCGACCGCTCGACACCGACCGAGAGCGGCAGAATGGTATAAGGAAGGGCCACGGTGTTTCGCAGCGGCAGAATCGGCAGCTCTGCGGGAAATTCACCGGGGCTCAGCTTGGAAACGGCCTCGGGATCGGCCGGGATGAGTATTTTATGGGCATTGCTCATTTCGTCAGCTCCATGCGGTTGTATGGTGTTGGGAGTTTATTACTTTTTAATTTTTCATGACCAAGGTAATTCCACGCAGGGGATTGTAAAGACGGCCCGCCCCGGGGCCGTCGGCGCGGCCGCTGTTCAACTTCCCGCTTGACAGCCCCAGGCAAACCCGTTAGATGATCATCCCAGCAGCCATCATTGATTGGAAAACGGAAACCATGGGACGCTTCTTTTGCTGGTGGTGGTTTAGAAGCGTCCATCCGGGTCGGTAGAGACACCCCAGATGCAATCAGCCCGGATGGACCGGTAGCGGTCCGTCCGGGGTTCGATCGACAAGGCCCCGAGACGAAGCTCTCGGGGCCTTTCTTTTTAATGGGCTGACCCGTCATCGGAAAGAAGGAGAAATGACCCCATGATCGTGGAACTGGAGAAGGAACTGGCGCCGGAGGCCAAGATCGATCTTCTGCTGAAGCTCAAGGCCGCCCGCTGCGACTGCAGGGACCTGCCGGCAACCGACTGCGAGCGGATCGGGATCCTCGGCAAACCCGGCTGCAGCGAAGAGGAGATCCGCCGCATCCCCGGGGTGGCCCGGGTGGTGCGGGTCAAGACCCCCTACAAGCTCGTCGGACGCGAGATGCACCCCCAGGACACCTGCGTGCGCGTAGGCGACGTGGTGGTGGGCGGGGAGAACATCTCCGTCGTCGCCGGCCCCTGCGCCGTCGAGAGCCTGGAGCAGGCCCTGACCATCGCCCGCGAGGTCCAGCGCGCCGGGGCCTGCCTCTTCCGCGGCGGGGCGTTCAAGCCGCGCACCTCGCCCTACTCCTTCCAGGGTCTCGAGGAGCAGGGACTGAGGATCCTGGCCGAGGTGCGCGAAACCCTCGGCATCGGGGTGGTGACCGAAATGACCTCCCCCTCCCAGGCCGACCTGATGATGAAGTACATCGACGTGGTTCAGATCGGGGCCCGCAACATGCAGAACTTCGAGCTCCTCAAGTGCGTGGGTCGCATGGGCAAGCCCGTCCTGCTCAAGCGCGGCCTGGCCGGGACGATCGAGGAGTGGCTCATGTCTGCGGAATACATCCTCTCCGAGGGCAACCGTCAGGTCATCCTCTGCGAGCGCGGGATCCGCACCTTCGAGCCCTACACCCGCAACACCCTGGACCTCTCCGCCATCCCGGTGCTGAAGAAGCTCACCCACCTGCCCATCGTCGTCGATCCGAGCCACGCCACCGGCATGCGCGAGAAGGTGAGCCCCATGGCGCGCTCGGCCGTGGCGGCCGGCGCGGACGGACTGATGATCGAGGTCCACCACGACCCGGACCACGCCATGTCCGACGGCGCCCAGAGCCTCTACCCGCAGCAGTTCCGCCAGCTCATGCGCGACATTTACGTCATCGCCCCCGTGGTCGGCAAACAGCTCGACTTCTCCCACCTGGAGCGGGTCCGGGTGATCGGGCGCAAGCGCAAGAACGGCGGCACGCGCCGGCGGGCCGGCTTCATGGGGCGCATCGGCACCTTCAGCCACAAGGCCTGCCTGCAGTATTTCGGTGAGGCGGCCGAGGCCGTGCCGCTGCCCACCTTTCAGTCCATCTTCGAGGCGATCAAGGCGGACGGGATCGACTACGGGATCGTGCCCCTGGAGAACTCGCTCTCCGGGAGCATCCACGAAAACTACGACCTCCTGCGCGACTACGACCTGCGCATCATCGGGGAGGTCGCAATCCGCATCACCCAGAACCTCCTGGCCAAGCCGGGCACGGAGCTCGCCGACATCCGCCGGGTGCTCTCGCACCCCCAGGGCATCGAGCAGTGCCGCCAGTTTCTCTCCCAGCACAACTGGGAGATCGTCTCGGTGAGCGATACGGCCGGGGCGGCCGAGCGGGTCAGCCGCTCGGAGGGGAACGCCGACGCCGCCATCGCCGGCCTCATCACGGCCGAGATCTACGGCCTCGCCGTGCTCGCGGAGGGGATCGAGACCAACCCGCGCAACTACACGCGCTTCGTCGTGATCGCCAGGGAGCCGATCGAGCACCGCAAGGCCGCGAAGAGCTCCCTCATCCTGTGGGCCAAGAACGAGCCGGGCGCCCTCTTTTCGATCCTGCAGGTCTTCGCCGAAGAGCGGATCAACATGATCAAGCTCGAATCCCGGCCCATCCCCGGAGAGCCCTGGCGCTACATGTTCTACATCGACATCGAGGCCGACCTCGAGTCGGAGGCGATGGCCGGCGTGCGGGCCGCCCTGGCGGAGAAAAGCGAGTATTTAAAAATTTTAGGCTGCTACTGAGACGCCCGGGAGGGGATGGCCATGGATCCGATTCGCGCGCTGGTTCACGATCTCAAGGCGGAGGTGGTTGCCGCCCGCCGCGAGCTGCATCGCATTCCCGAGACCGGCTTCCAGGAAAAAAAGACCGCCGCCGCCGTGGCCGGGCGCCTGGAACGGCTGGGCCTTGCCGTGAGAACCGGCATCGCCGGCACCGGGGTGGTCGGTCTGCTCGACACCGGGCGGCCGGGCCCCACCCTGATGATCCGGGCCGACATGGACGCCCTGCCGATCACCGAGGAGACCGGCCTTGCCTTTGCCTCGACCCACCCCGGCTGCATGCACGCCTGCGGCCACGACGCCCACATGGCGATCGCCCTCGGTGCGGCCGCAGTACTGGTCAGGCTGTGCGAGCGGATCCGCGGCCGGGTCAAATTCGTCTTTCAGCCGGCCGAGGAGGGGCCGGGCGGAGCCCAGCCCATGATCGCGGCCGGGGTGCTCGCAGACCCGCCGGTCGATTTCGCCCTGGCCTGCCACCTCTGGTCGGAGCGCCCGGAGGGGGTTATCGGGGTCCGCTCCGGAGCCTTCCTCGCGGCCATGGACCGCTTCGACATCAAGATTATCGGCCGCGGGGGGCATGCGGCCCAGCCCCACCTGTGCGTGGACGCCCTCGAGGTCGCCACCCAGGTCGTGGCGGCCCTGCAGCGGATCGTCAGCCGGCAGCTCGACCCGCTCGAGCCGGCGGTGGTGACCGTGGGCACCTTCCATGCGGGGACCGCCTTCAACATCACCCCGGCCGAAGCGGTCCTGAGCGG
>JALOOS010000160.1 GCA_025454275.1 Desulfobacterales bacterium
GGCACATTCGTTCCGACAATGCTTTGGCCTCAGGCGGGGTTCGCGGCCGCCTTGACGAGGGAGCGGAAGAGCTTCTGTGAAAACGCGTCATCCCGCCAGGTTCCCTCGGGATGCCACTGGACGCCGATGACGAAGCGCCGGCCGGGATGCTCCAGGGCTTCGACCACCCCGTCCCTCGCCCGGGCGGCCACGCGGAGGCCGGGGGCCGGGTCCTTCACCGCCTGGTGGTGCTTGCCGTTCACCCAGATCTCCTGCTTGCCCATAATCCGGCGCAGATGGCTGCCGGCCTCGATCCGGACGGTGTGCGTGTTGACGGCCTTGTCGCTCTTGGGGGTGTGGCAGATGCTGTCGGGGAGCTGGGAGGCGATGTCCTGATAGAGGCTCCCCCCCAGGGCGACGTTCAGCGCCTGGACACCGCGGCAGATGCCGAGAACCGGCAGGTCCCTCGCGACGGCCATCTCCGCGGCCAGGATCTCCATGCGGTCGAGGGTTTCGTCCACCTCCCCCAGCCCGGCCAGCGGCTCCTCGCCGTAGCGGCGCGGGTGGATGTCGGGCCCCCCGCTGAGTATCAGGCCCTCAACCGCCCCCAGAATCCGCTCCAGGCTTTTTGGGTCCTGGGCCGCCGGGAGGATGACCGGCGCCCCGCCGGCATTCAGGATCGCCTGGCTGTAATCGGAAAAGGTGTAGTCCATGAAGTGGCCCAGGGAATAGGCCCCCCAGGCCCCGCCGGTCACCCGCGAGCAGGTGATCCCGATCAGCGGGCAGACGTTTTTACGAGTTCGCATAAAACCCCTCCGTTGCGCCGGCAGCGCCCTACTCCTCAAAGGTTCCCTTGACCCGGAGCTCTCCCCGCGAGAGCATGAGCCGGCCCATGGCGAACACCGAATCGAGGTCCCCATGGCGGTCCAGGATCAGGAGGTCGGCATCCTTGCCGACCGCAAGGCTCCCCTTGCGCTCGAAGAGCCCCACCCGCCGGGCCGGGTTGGCGGTGACCACCTTGAGGCTCTCCTCGAGCGGGATGCCGGCGGCCGTCAACGACTGCCAATCCTCGAACAGGCATTGGATCTCCCCCACCCCCAGCCGCACGACGCGGCCCTGGGGGTCGAAAATGGGCATGGAGCCGTTCGAGTCCGAGCTCAGCGTGATGCGCTCGATCGGGACCCCGGCCTCGAGGGCCGAGCGGACCGCCTCGACGCTCGTCGGGCGAAAGGAGAGGCCGCGGCCGGTGGCGGTGATGTCGATGTGGCCGCCCATGGCGGCGAAGGCGACCGCATCCTCCATCAACTCGCGCGTCCGGTTCACGTGGGTGGGCAGGAACTGCCCGATCGGGATCTCGGTCTCCTTCACCATGCGCCGGATCGGCTCGAGGCCGCGGGGGCCGGCCCCCATGTGCAGGTGCACCAGCCCGGCCTTGCCGCCGAGCATGCCGCCCACCCGCGCCTCGGCCGCGATGCGGCAGAGCTCATCGAAGCTCGGCTGGGAGGAGCGGTGGTCCGAAACCGCGATTTCGCCCACGCCTACCACCTTGGGGATGAGGGCGATGTCCTTTCTTACGCTCCCGGTGATGGTGGGCGGCGGCAGCTGGTAGGAGCCGGTGTAGATCCAGGCCGAGATCCCCTCCTGTTCGAGCTGCATGGCCTTGGCGAGCAGGGTCTCGGGGCGGCGGGAGACATCGTCGGTGCCGAGAAGCCCCACCACCGTGGTCACTCCGGCGCAGACGATCTTCGAGAGGGTGATCTCCGGGGTGCGCGACCAGGGACCGGCCTCTCCCCCGCCGCCCAGCAGGTGCACATGCAAATCGACCATCCCCGGGGTGACGATCTTGCCCTTGGCGCGGATCACCCGCGGTTTGAATTCGGCCGGCAGCTCGATCCGCTCCGCGATCCGTGCGATCACCCCGCCTGCGATCAGAAGGTCCCGGCGCCCCAGTTTCTCCGGTGCATAGACGGTGCCCCCGCTGATCAGGGTGAACATCGGTTCTTCCCGTTCGTGAGTCGGCTTCATGCTCGTCCCCTCAGTGTAGCGTTCCGGTAAAAAGCGTTTTTCATTTCCTTTTTCACTCGACCCCTCGAACCCTTCCTTCACCCGCCCCTTGAACCCTCAGTACAAATGACACGCCACCCAACGGCCGTCCGCGCGCGGGCGGAATTCGGGCTCCTCGCGGCTGCAGCGCGGAAGAGCAAAGCGGCAGCGGGTGTGGAACCGGCAGCCGGGGGGCGGGTTTACCGGGCTCGGCACGTCGCCTTCCAGAAGAACCTCCTCCTGCCGGCGCCGCGGGTCGAGGGAGGGCACGGCGGCAAGCAGCGCCTGGGTGTATGGGTGGAGCGGCTTTGAAAACAAGGCGCCCTTCCCCGCCATCTCCACGATCTTGCCGAGGTACATCACCGCCACCCGGTCGCTGATGTGCCGGATCACCCCGATGTTGTGGGAGATGAAGAGGTAGGTGAGGCCGAAGCGTCCCTGGAGGTCCTTCATGAGGTTGAGGATCTGGGCCTGGACCGAGACGTCGAGGGCCGAGGTCGGCTCGTCGGCCACGACCAGCTGGGGCCGGGTGGCCAGCGCCCGGGCGATCCCGATCCGCTGGCGCTGGCCGCCGGAGAACTCGTGTGGGTAACGCGCGAGCTGCTCCCGCCGGAGGCCCACGGCCGCCAGCAGCTCACCCACCTTTTCATCCCGCTCCGCGCGGCGGGTAAGGCCGTGGATCTCCATCGGGCGTCCCACGATTTCGCTCACGGTCATGCGCGGGTTCAGGGAGGCGAAGGGGTCCTGGAAGATGATCTGAAACGAGCGTCGCAGGGGCTGGAGCCTCTTGCGGTCGAGCGCCGTCAGCTCCCGGCCGTCGAAGCGGACCGCCCCTCCCGTGGGCTCGATCAGGCGCAGGATCAGCCGCCCCACCGTGGTCTTGCCGCAGCCGGACTCGCCCACCAGTCCCAACGTCTCTCCGCGGGCGATCGCGAAATCGACCCCGTCGACCGCCCGCACGAAAACCTTCTCCCGCGCCATCCCCCGGGTGACGGCAAAGTGCTTCGTGAGGCCCTCGACCTCGAGCAGGAGGGCGCTCATGACGGCTCCCCGCCGCCGTAAAGATGACAGGCGACCCGGTGGCCGTCGCCGACCGCCGTCATCTGCGGGCGGATGCGGTCGCAGGGCGCAAAGCGCCGGCCGCAGCGCGGGTGGAACTTGCAGCCCTCCGGCAGCCGGCTCAGGTCCGGCACGGCTCCGGGGATCACCGCCAGGGTGGGCTTCTCGTCGTGGGCAAGGGGGATCGCGCCCCACAGCCCCTGGGTGTAGGGGTGCCGGGGGTTTTCGAAAATCGCCGCCACCCCGGCCTCCTCCACGATCGAGCCGGCATACATCACCGCCACCCGGTCGCACATCTGGGCTACGACCCCCAGGTCGTGGGTGATGAGCAGGATCGAGGTGCCCATCTCGCGCTTCAACTCGTTCAGGAGCTTCAGGATCTGGGCCTGGATGGTGACATCCAGGGCGGTCGTGGGCTCGTCGGCGATCAGTAGCGCGGGCCGGCAGGAGAGCTCGAGGGCGATCATCACCCGCTGGCGCATGCCGCCCGAGAGCTGGTGCGGGTACTGGCCGGCCACCTTGCGCGCCTCGGGGATCCGCACCCGCTCGAGCATCCGGACCGCCGCCTCCAGCGCCTCCGACTTCCCGAGCCCCTGGTGGAGCATGATCACCTCGCGCATCTGCTCCCCGACCCGAAAGACCGGGTTGAGAGAGGTCATGGGCTCCTGGAAGATCATGGAGATCTCCTTGCCCCGCACGGCGCGCATCCGATCCGGCGGGAGCGCGAGGAGTTCGGTCTCCCGGAAGCGGATGGCGCCCGAGACGATCCTGCCGGGTGGAAAGGGGATCAGCCGCAGGATCGAGAGGGCGGTGACCGACTTGCCGCAGCCCGTCTCGCCCACGACCCCGAAGACCTCCCCCTCCCGGATTTCAAAGGAGATCCCGTCCAGGGCCTTGACCACCTTGCCCGCGGAGAGGAAATGGGTGTGGAGGTCATCGACGCGCAGCAGCGTCCCCATGGCTCAGTCCTTCAGGCGCGGGTCGAGGGAGTCCCGCAGTCCGTCGCCGAAGAGGTTGAAGCCCATCACGACCAGCATGATGGCCAGGCCCGGGAAGGTCGCGACGTGCGGCGCGGTGATGAGATAGGGCCGTGCGGTCGAGAGCATCGCCCCCCACTCGGCGCGCGGGGGCTGGACGCCCAGGCCGAGGAAGCTCAACCCCGAGGCGGTGAGCAGCACCGTCGCCATGCGCAGGGTGGTCTGGATGATGATGGGCGCCATGGAGTTCGGCAGCAGATAGCGGAAGAGGATCGCGGCGTCGCTCTCCCCGGCCGCCCGCGCGGCCTCCACGAACTCCTTCTCCTTGAGGCTGAGGATGGAGCCGCGCACGATGCGGGCGAACTGCGGTACGGAGTAGATCCCGGCGGCGAGCATCAGGTTGAGCAGTCCGGGCCCCAGCACCGCGATGATGGCGATCGCCAGAAAGATGCCCGGAAAGGCGAGCAGGATGTCCATGAAGCGCATGATGAGGTTGTCGGTCACCCCGCCGTAGTAGCCCCCGAACATCCCGAGCAGGGTGCCGAGCACGAGGGCGATCAGAACGGCCACGAGCTGGATCTGGAGCGACACCTGGGCGCCGTAGATCACGCGGCTCAGGATGTCGCGTCCCAGCGCGTCGGTGCCCAGCCAGTGCTCGGCGCTCGGGGGCTTGAGCCGCTGGCCCAGTTCACCCTCGTTCGGGTCGTAGGGTGCGAGCAGCGGTGCGAGGAGAGCCACCAGCACGAACACCGCGACGATGGGTCTTTGCTTCGCTCTCGCTCATGACAAGTTTTCCATCCATCCCCTCTTGATGGCGTTGTATAAAGGCCAACATCCCGACTGGGGCGACAAAGCAAAAAGCAGCGAAGGGCCTTTATACAACGCCATCACTCATAGCGGATTTTGGGGTCGAAAAAGGCATACGCAATGTCCGTCAGCAGGTTCACCAGCACGAAGGTGCCGGCCACCAGGATCATCGACCCCTGGACCACGGCGTAGTCGCTGGACCACGGCGTAGTCGCGCTGGAAAATCCCCTCCACCATCAGCCGCCCGATCCCCGGCAGCGAGAAGACCGTCTCGGTCAGGACGGCCCCGCCCAGCATGTAGCCGAATTCCAGCCCGAACACCGTGATGACCGGGATCATGGCGTTCTTGAGGGCATGCTTGTAGATGACGACCCACTCCCTGAGCCCGTTGGCGCGCGCCGTGCGGATGTAGTCCTGTCGGATCACCTCGAGCATCGAGGCCCGGGTCATGCGGGCGATCACGGCGGCCGATGCCGCGCCCAGGGCGACGGCCGGCAGGATCAGGTGCCGCAGCTCCCCGCTGCCGCCGGCCGGCAGCCAGCGCAGGTGGACCGAGAAGACCAGCATCAGGAGCAGGCCGAGCCAGAAGATGGGCATGGAGATGCCGAAGAGGGCCCCGACCATGCTCAGGTTGTCGAAAATGGAATACTGCCGGGTGGCGGAGATCACCCCGGCGATCAGGCCGATGAAAGCCGCGATCAGAATGGAGAGAAAGGAGAGCTGAATCGTGAAGGCGAAGCGCTGCTTCAGCAGGTTGATCACCGGTTCGCGGTTGCGGATCGAAACTCCGAAATCCCCCTGCACCGCGCGCGAGACGAAGCGGACGTACTGCACCGTGAGGGGCTGGTCGAAGCCGTACTCCTTGCGCACGGCTTCGATGAAATCCGGGTTGGCGTCCTCGCCCGCAAGCAGGACCGCCGGGTCGCCGGGCACGATCTGCAGCAGCGAGAAGGAGACGAGCGAGACCCCGAAGAGCACCGGGATCAGCATCGCCAGCCGTTTGAGGATGTAGCGGAACATGAGAGGGCAAGGGGCCGAGGGGTCGAGGGGTCAAGGGGTCGAGGGGGAAAGATTCCGCCCCACGAAACCCGATTGACCCTTCACCACCCGCCCCCCTTTGTTCGCACTTAGAGTCCTTTTCCCAAAGGCCCGAGAGTCGAAAGGGTCATGCCGTTTCGCTCGACCCCTTGACCCCTCGGACCCTTGAACCCTTTTTCTTTATTTTTCGAGCGCCGTGTTCTGGTCAAAGTAGGTCAGCTCAAGCGGGGAGTTGATCACCCCCTTGAGCTTTTTGCTGTAGCCGATGGTCTCCTTGGTCACCAGGATCGGGATCTGCGGGACCTCCTTCGCGATCAACTCCTGGGCCAGCTTGAGGTAGTTGTTGCGCTCGGCCTCGTCGGCGGCCCGGGTCAGCTTGTCGACGTACTCGTCGAACTGCTTGTTCGAATAAAAGACCCGGTTGTTGCCCTTCGGCACCCACTGCTCGGTGTGGTAGAGGGG
>JALOOS010000161.1 GCA_025454275.1 Desulfobacterales bacterium
GTCAGAACCGGGACGAA
The DNA here is from genome assembly GCA_025454275.1 of Desulfobacterales bacterium. Classification (GTDB taxonomy): domain Bacteria; phylum Desulfobacterota; class Desulfobacteria; order Desulfobacterales; family SpSt-501; genus SpSt-501. The sequence continues at coordinate 18 of JALOOS010000161.1, forward strand.
GGCCGATCCCAGGCTTCCCTCCCCGAGCAGGCGCCGGAACAGGTTCGGAATGCGGAAAGCGGCCAGGAAGGCGTCTGCACCGAAGCCGGTGCCGAACACCCAGGCCAGAGCGGCATCCCGCAGGAAACCGAGCACGCGGCTCGCCACGGTCGCCGCCGCCACGGTGCCGGCCGCACGGGTAAGTCGGATCGTCTCGGCCGCGGCGCCGGCCGCTGAATGGAGGCGAGGGTCGGGTAAGGTCAAAAGAAATCGCTTGACAGCTCAGTATGGATTGACTAAATGGCTAATTTTAACAAAATTGTGCGAAAGGAGCAACCGGCTTGGCCAACCACAAATCCGCCATCAAACGCGCCCGCCAGAGCGAGGAGCGGCGCCTGCGCAATCGCGCCAGTAAAACCCAGGTGAAGAACGTCGTCAAGCGCGTGCGCCTCGCCGTCGCCGGCGGTGCGGCCGCCCCGAAGGAGTTGGATCTCGCCAAATCCGTCATCGCCAAGGCGACCAAGAAGGGCGCCCTGCACAAGCGCACCGCCGCGCGCAAGATTTCACGCCTGTCGCGCCTGATGAACAAAAAGTCCGCGTAGTCCCCCCGACCGCGCACCGCCATCCTACCGATCACCGGTACCGCCGTTCTCACCGAGGTGGTCACCGGTGATTCCGTCAGAACTCGTCGATGAGCCGGCTGTAGATCCGTTCGGCCAGACGCCTGGCCACGAGGGCCGACGCCGCACGCTGCAGGTCGGCGTTGGCGAACGTGTCGCCCGTCACCCGGAAGGTCTCACTGTCGGTCAGGTTTTTGACCGCCCAGGCGACCTTCCCCTCGGGCCGGACCAGCTGCACATCCAGGGTCAACGTGACCCGTCGCTCCCCGGAGACGTCCCGGCCGCGGGAGGATATGGTCTGGACCTGCAGCGACCGGATCACCCCCTGCAGGGTGACGCTCGCCTCGGCCGCGCTGGCTGCCAGCGCGGAGCGGTTGCGCTGGGTGAACTCGACGACGACGGCGTTGGTGAAGATGGGCTCGAGGCCGGCCGGAATCGTGCCGGCGCTCTGGAACCGGTAGCCGCAGCCTCCGATCGCCAGGAGCAGCCCGCAGACGACGAGCAGCATTTTCCGTTCGAACCCGAACATGGTCAGATTTTGCACCTTTCGTTCCCGGCGCACAGGCATCCGTGCCGCCCCGGCTGGAGCTGGACTGTGCCCATCCAGAAAGGGTGGATTACGGCCCCGGCCAAGGCCGCAGCGATGTCGCCACCGCAGGCGGTGTGGAACACCGTTGAGGATGGCGACGAGCGAGAACGCCGGCCCGGGCCGTAAGACGCCGTTTCTGGATGGGCACTAGATCACGATGTTGACAAGCTTATTCCTGACCACGATCACCTTCTTCACCGGCCGGCCCTGGATGAATTTCTGAATGTTCTCGTCGGCGAGCGCCTGCGCGCGAAGCGCATCGTCTTCGAGACCGGCCGGCAGGCTCAGGCGGCTGCGCAGTTTACCGTTCACCTGGATCACGATCAGGGCCGTCACCTGCTCGATCGCCTCCTCGCGCCAGACGGGCCACGCCGCACGCAGCAGGCTCTCCTTTTTCCCCAGCCGCGACCAGAGCTCTTCGGCGATGTGCGGCACGATCGGAGCCAGGAGGAGGGTGACGGATTCGAGCGCCAGGCGCATCACGGCCGTCCGGTGCGGCCGGTCCGGCGCGCGGGTGACGAGTGCCAGATCATTCAACAGCTCCATCACGGCGGAGATGGCCGTATTGAAGTGAAACCGCTCCTCGATATCGCGGGTCACCTTGCGGATGGTCTGGTGGATCTTGCGCAGCAGCGGCCGCAGCTCCTCCTCCAACGCCTCCGGCGGCCCGTCGTAGGGGCCCACCGCCCGCACCGCCTCCATCCACTCCGCCGCCAGGCGCCAGACGCGGTTCAGGAAGCGGAAGCTGCCCTCCACCCCCTGCTCGCTCCATTCGAGGTCCTTCTCGGGCGGCGCGGCGAAGAGGCAGAAGAGCCGGGTCGTGTCGGCCCCGTAGCGGTCAAGGAGGGTGGTGGGATCGATCACGTTGCGCTTGGACTTGGACATCTTCTCCACCCGGCCCACCTGCACCGGCCGGCCGCAGTGAGTGCACTGCCTCTCTCCGGAGGGGCCGGAAGCGGCATCGGCCGGAAAAAGGTACCCGTGCTCGGGGCAGGCCAGGGTCTCCTTGCACACCATGCCCTGGGTGAGCAGCCGCGTAAAGGGCTCCTTGAAATCGACCAGGCCCTCGTCCTTCAGCACCCGCGTGTAGAAGCGCGAGTAGAGCAGGTGCAGGATCGCATGCTCCACCCCGCCGATGTACTGGTCGACCGGCATCCAGTACGCCACCGCCTGCGGGTCGAACATCCGCCGGTCGCAGTCCGGGCTGCAGAAGCGCTCGAAGTACCAGGAGGATTCGACGAAGGTGTCCATCGTGTCGGTCTCGCGCCGCGCCGCGCCGCCGCAGGCGGGGCAGTCGACCGCGACGAAGGCGGGAAGCTCCGGCAGCGGCGAGCGGCCGTCCGGCAGGAGATCGGCATCCTCGGGCAGCACGACCGGCAGGTCGTTTTCGGGAACCGGCACCACCCCGCATCGGCTGCAGTGGATCACGGGGATCGGCGCCCCCCAGTACCGCTGGCGCGAGATCCCCCAGTCGCGCAGACGAAAGCTCACCGCGCGCCGGCCGAGGGACTCCCGTTCGAGGCGGTCGGCGATCGCCTCTTTGGCGGCGGTGTTGGGCTGGCCGTCGAAGGGGGCGGAGTTCACCATGACCCCCTCCCCGGCGTAGGCCTCGGTCATGGCGGCCGGATCGAGCGGGTGATCCGGCGGCATCACCACCACGATGATCTCAAGCCCGTATTTTTTGGCAAACTCGAAGTCGCGCTGGTCGTGGGCCGGCACCGACATGACGGCGCCGGTGCCGTACTCCATCAGGGCGAAATTGGCGGTGTAGACAGGCATGCGCCGCCCGGAAAGGGGGTTGAGGCAGTAGGCGCCCGTGAAGACCCCCTCCTTCTCGTAGCCTTCCAGCGCCCGGTCGGAGCGGTCCTGGCGCGAGATCCGCTCGACGAACTCCGTCACCGCCGCCTCCTCCGGGCGGCCCCGGCAGAGCTCCGGCACCAGCGGGTGCTCGGGCGCCAGGCACATGAAGGTGGCGCCGTAGACCGTGTCCTGGCGGGTCGTGAAGACCGCAATCACCCCCTGCCCGCCTTCGATCGGAAACCGGATCTCGGCCCCGGTGCTGCGCCCGATCCAGTTCTTCTGCATGGTGATGACCTTTTCGGGCCAGCCGGGCAGCTCGTCGCAGTAGGCCAGCAGCTCCTCGGCATAGCGGGTGATGCGGAAGAACCACTGCCAGAGCTTTTTCTGGCGCACGGGCTTCCCGCAGCGCCAGCAGGCGCCGGCCTCCACCTGTTCGTTGGCGAGGACGGTCTGGCAGGGGTCGCACCAGTTGACGTAAGACTCCTTGCGGAAGGCAAGCCCCTTCTCCAGCATCCGCAGAAAGAGCCACTGCTCCCAGCGGTAGTAATCCGGCCTGCAGGTGGCAAGCTCCCGCTGCCAGTCGTAGCTGAAGCCCAGCCGCTTCAGCTGGGCGCGCATGGTGTCGATGTTGGCATAGGTCCAGCGCGCCGGGTGGGTCCGGTGGGCGATGGCGGCGTTTTCCGCCGGCATGCCGAAGGCGTCCCACCCCATGGGGTGCAGGACGTTGAAGCCGCGCATGCGCTTGTAGCGCGCCACGACATCGCCGATCGTGTAGTTGCGGACGTGGCCCATGTGGATGTTCCCCGAGGGGTAGGGAAACATCTCCAGGAGGTAATACTTGGGGCGGCCGGGCTCCTCCGTGACCCGGAAGAGGTTCTGCTCCTGCCACCGGCGCTGCCAGGCGGGTTCGATGGCCTTGGGATCATACCTGTCGTCCATGGGCGCTGCGCGGTCCCTTCTGATCTCTGTAAATGGCCGGAGGGCTGCAAACGAACCGGCGGTTGATAAAAGAGAATTTGTGCCATAAGATGGCCTGCAGTGCAAGCCCGAACCGGCGGCGGCGGCGGACGGCTCCCGGGCACCGCTGCCGGGGCATGCGGGAGAAATCAATTGACTTGTCCCTGCCGATCACCTAAGGAAGCAGCACCGTGCCATCACGAACACTCTGAATTGATTGACAGAGTTGAGGTAATTGCCGCATGAGCCATAAAATCCTGATCAATGCCATCGATCCCGGGGAGGTACGCGTTGCGACCGTCAAGGACGGCCGCCTCGAGGAGTTCCGCATCGAGAGCGCCGCGCGCGAGATCACCCAGGGCAACATCTACAAGGGGAGCATCGCCCGGATCGAACCCAGCCTTCAGGCGGTCTTCGTCGATTACGGCGCGGATCGCCACGGGTTTCTCCAGAAGCACGACATCCACGAGGACTACCATCACGAGGAGGACGACGGAGGCGCCCCGCTGCAGCGGCTGGTCAAGCGCAACCAGGAGCTCCTCGTCCAGGTGACCAAGGACCCGATCATGAACAAGGGGGCCATGCTCACCACCTTCCTCTCCCTGCCGGGCCGCTATGTGGTGCTGATGCCGGGCCACTCGGTGAAGGGCGTCTCGCGCAAGATCGAGGACGAGGCCGAGCGCACCCGTTTGAAAGGGATCGTCGCCGAGCTGGAGATCCCCGAGGGCTACGGCGTCATCGTGCGCACGGCGGGCACGGGCTGCTCGAAGACCATGATCTCGAAGGACCTCAAAGACCTCATGCGGCTGTGGAAGACCATCAAGGGCAAGGTCAAGACCGAAACGGCGCCGGCCCTGCTCTACAAAGAGCGGGCGCTGGTGCTGCGCTCGATCCGGGACTCCTTCTCGACCGAGGTCTCCGAGATCCTGATCGACGAGCCCAATGTCTTCAACGAAGTCCGGGAGCTGGTGGAGATCTTCGCCGGCAAACAGGCTCAGACCGTGAAGCTCTACGAGGGGGAGAAACCCCTCTTTTCCAAGTTTCAGCTCGAGGAGCAGATCGCCTCGATCTTCGAGAACCGCGTGCACCTGAAATCCGGCGGCTCCATCGTGATCGAGCCCACCGAGGCCATGGTGACCATCGACGTCAACTCCGGCAAATCGACCCATGAAAAATCGGTCGAGCTGACCGCCTTCCAGACCAACCTGGAGGCGGCCGAGGAGGTGTCCCGCCAGCTGCGCCTGCGGGACCTGGGAGGGCTGATCGTAATCGACTTCATCGACATGAAGGAGGCCAAGCACCGCGCCGAGGTCGAACGCGCCCTGAAGACCCATCTGAAGGCGGACAAGGCCCGCACCCGGGTCGGCCGGATCTCCAAGTTCGGCCTCCTCGAGATGTCGCGCCAGCGGATCCACCCTTCGATCGAGTTCGGCAGCCATATCATCTGCCGCACCTGCCAGGGCAAGGGACTTACCCCGTCGACCGAGACGCTCGGCATCGGGTTCCTGCGCAAGCTCGGCATGGAGACCTTCAAAAGCGATGTCACCCGCGTCAAGGCGGTCGTACCGCCGGCCGTGGCGGACTACCTTCTCAACCGCAAGCGGCGCGACCTGCTCGAGTTCGAGACCCGCCGCCGCATCAGCCTGGAAGTCGAGGCCGACCCGGCGCTGGTGCCCGGGGAGTCCAAAATCCTCAG
>JALOOS010000162.1 GCA_025454275.1 Desulfobacterales bacterium
CAGTGTCTCGGCCAGGGCCGGGTCCGCGTGCAGCGGCACTCCGCACGCACGGGCGGCGGCGATGATGTTTTCAGCCGTCGTTCCGCGGCCGGAGGCCACGACCCGCGGGGCCTCCTCGCGCGCCGGGTCATAGCGCAGGGCAACCGCTTTTTTCGGTGGGTCGGGTTTCATACGCGCAGATCCACCTTGCCTTCCCCGCCCGGATGCCCCTCCTCGAGCGCGAATCGGGCGATCCACTCCGGCGATACGCCGACCCGGAAGGCGACTTCGTCGAAGAGGCCCGCCAGAACCTCCCTCAGGGCGGCTGCATCGCACCGCGCCCAGCCGATCGAGTGCCAGCAGGAGGGAGACCCGGTGTCCCTCGCCCGGATCGGCCGAACGGCCCCTGCGCCAGGCCACTTTGAGCATTGCGGCCGGACGCCCCTCCTGCCCCGGCATGAGGAAGGGCAGCACCGGCAAGGCGTCGAACGCTCTCACCGGCCGAGGCTCGGCATCGGATGGGGGCGCGGCAGCCCCTCCGCGCCCGGCGCCGGCCCCACCGTCCGGCAGCCCCTCGCGGAGCGGGGGGGCAAGCTCCGGCGGTCTGCCGGCCGGTGTGCGCACGAGCTGCAGCCTGAGGCGGCTGCCCGCCTCCGTCACCTTCACCCAGAACTCATCGCCGGCCGTCACGGGAAAGCGGAGCTCTGCGCTGGCACGCAGGCGGCCGATCTCCACCAGGGCGCGCCCGATGCCTTCCTCCACGGCGAGCACCTTGACCCGCAGCAAGTCGCCGAGCTTCAGGCCGGTGGTGTCCGGACCCGTTTTCAGGATGTCGATGATGGAATGAAGCTCCATTGTCATGCCTTTTGAAATTCGGCTCGTGCGAGGATCGGGTCGAACACCTGCCGGCTCGCGGCGGCGAACGCGGCCCCGAACGGGTCCTCCATGTCGAAGCAGCGCCGGTAGTAAGGGTCGTGCGCCTCCCCGTTGGGCGGGACGCTGCGCTCCCAGGCGTTCCTGGCCGCCGCCAAGGCAGCGGGCTCAGACTGATTCAGCCCGCGGGCATAGGCCAGGGAGGCTTCCGGGAAAAAACAGAGCGGCGACTCGATGCCCCGGCGGTAGAGGGTGATCAGCTCCTCCAGCAGAAAGAGGCTCTCCGCCGCCGGCGCCAGGCGCAAGGTATAGTCGTTGCAAACCATGCGGCTCTCCGCGGGGGAGCCGGGGGATTGGGCCATGCACAGCACCAGGTGCTCCAGCCACAGGTCGATCACATCCCGGGCCCTCAGCCGTCCGAACCGGAATCCCAGACAGCCGCCGGCCCGGATACGGGTCAACCGCGCGGAAAGCTCGACTCCGCCCACGGGCCAACGCCCTTCCAGTGCGCGTGCGGGGCCGGTGCCCAGAAAAGGCTCGAGTCGATGGGCAAGCCGATCCACCTCGGCCCAGAGGTCCTCGAAGGCTGCTTCGCCGGCACTGCCGTGCGGCAGACGGCCGGCCGCCTTGAGCGCCGCGAAGAGCTCCGCGGGCGCCCTGCCCTCCAGCCGATGCTCGAGGAGCCTGCTCCCGGCTTCGAAGCGCTCACGCCCTTCGAGCGTGAACGGTTCATGATCCACGGTGACGGCTTCCGGGGGATCGAGATGAATATCGAGCCGGTCGCGCAGCAGGCATTTGCACGGATTGGCGAAAAAAGAGGAGAGCCGCCGCAGATCGGGCCGGCCCCAGGTCACTGCTTCCGCTGCGCTCAGAGGGACCGGCCCCGGGAAGAAGGCGGGCGGCGGCCGGCGCACACGGGCGGCGGCACAGGCGGCCGCATTCTCCCGCGAAAAGCTGAACAGCCCGGAGCCGCTGCGAAAATAGTCATCGGAAAAGGCCTGGAGCCGGTGGCGCACGACGATTCCGCTCTCCGGCGGAAGGCCGTAGCCTCGATCCAGCGCGTCGAGAAGGTCGCTGACCACAACGGAAGGAGGTATGGGGCTGTTGTCCTGTATGCTCTGGCCGACATAGCTAATGTAAAACCTGCGGCGGGCTGCCATAAGTGATTCTAAAAAAATGTATTTATCATCATTCCGCCGGGAGCGGTCGCCCGGTTTAGGCGACTGCCCCATCAGGTCGAAGGTGAAGTGTGAGTCATCGCGCGGGAAGGCGTCGTGATTCATCCCGACCAGGCAGACGACTTCGAAGGGGATCGACCGCATCGGCAGCATGGCGCAGAAGGTCACCCCGCCCGACAAAAAGCCCCGGCCGGCACCGGCGGCCTCCAGGCGGGATGAAAGAAACGCCCGCACGACGTCGAGCGGCACCTCGGTCGTTAAGCCGGCGAGGGTCTCGAAGCTTCCCAGCTCTTCCAGCAGGGTGTTAACCGAAGCAAGCCCCCCCTCCCCTCTCTCCTCCTCCGGGAAGAATTCGGCGGCCGCACTCTTCAGCACGTCCTGCCACTCTCCCAGGCGATGCGGGACGCGCAGCCGCTCCGAGAGGTTGAAGAGACGTTCGAGGAATGCCAGAAAGCGCCCCGCCGCGTGCAGGTCGCTGCCCTCCAGTGCGTTGCATCCCCGCAGGCCCTGGAACACCTCGGTGCCGCTCGGCGGCAGCGCATAGCCGAGCAGAAGCCGCTCGATCCCGGCCTGCCAGGTGTTCTCCGCATGCGGCGGAAGCCCCAGCTCGCGCGCCGTCGTCGTATCCTTCCCCCAGCACACCCCCGCCTGCCGGATCCAGGCTTCCAGCCGAAGCACCTCCGGCTCCTCCAGGCCGAACTTCGTGCGGATCGGCGCGGCCTCCAGCAGGCGCAGGATCTCCGCCGTCTCGAAGCGGCTGTCGCGCAGATCGAGCAGCGCAAAGAAGGACTGCAGAGTCGGCGCTTCGCGCTGCGGGCTGCGGTCGGCGACCGTGAAAGGAATCCGCCGGCGCGGGTCGGACTGGGCGCCGAAGACCGCTGCGATGAACGGGGCGTAGGTCTCGATGTCCGGGGTCATGACGATGACGTCGCGCGGCTGCAGATCGGGCTCCGCCGCGAACATGGCGAGCAGCTGATCGTGGAGGACCTCGGTTTCCCGCATGGGGCTGTGGCAGGCGTGCACCTGCAGGGAGCCGTCCGGCCGCCCGCCGGGGATCGGCTCCGGTTCCCGCAGGTTCAGAATGTCGGCCTGGAGTCTGCCGATCAGCCGGCCCGGGTCGGGATCGATGAACTGCTCCACCGTTTCGACCCCGCTCTCGGTGACAGCATCCAGGAAATCCCGCCCCTGGCGCCCCCAGGCGGCCAGCAGCCGGTTGCCCGGTTCGATGTGCAGGAGGTCCGCTTCTGCCTCACCAAATCCGTGGCGGCGCCGGCGTCTCTCGGCCTCGCGCTCGGAGGCGATGTCGGCCCAGTATTCCCGGCAGGGGGTGAGGCTGTAGAGTGTGACCGGGACTGCCTGCGCCAGCTCCGAAAAAATCTCGAGATGAAACCGGGGCAGATAGGAGATGCCGAAGATACTGACCCGGGAGGGGAGCGTGGAGAGCTCTTTCGCCCGCCTCCTCAGGGCGGAGAGCAGCTCCCGGCGCAGCCGGGCCCGGTGGGGGGCCGGCGCCGAACCGGCCAGTTCGCGCCAGAGCAGCGCCTGCCACTCCCAGTCCCGCTCGGCCGGATCGATGCGCCCCTGCTCCCAGCGCTCCACCATGTCGGGGCGGAACACCAGGTACTGATCGAAAAGGTCGGCCACGATCCGGGACAGCTGATAGAGCTTGGCGGCCCGGTGATCGTTGTCGAGAAACCGCTGCAGGGGAGCAAATGCCGGCTGTCCCAGGCGCTCCCGGACCCGGGCCATGATGCGGAAGGCGAGCAGCTCCGGCTCGAACCCGGAGCGTTCGGCAAGATCGGGCCACAGCGCGCGAAAGGTCGACTCTAAAAAGGCATTCGGAAAAAGAAAATGCAGGTTGGCGCTGATTCCGTTCAAACGGGCCAGTTCCATCGCGACCCAGCGCTCCATACCCCGGCTCTGGACCACGATGGTTTCGGCGGAGAGCGGCGGTCCGGCCGGGCGGCGCAGAACGTCGGCCAGGCGCCCGACCAGGAGATCCATCCGGTTGCTCGTGATGATGACCAGACCTGCCATGCGGCTATCGTTCCGTCGGCGGCCGGGCCGCGCGCTTACTCCCAGCGGTTGTCGCCCCGGTCCTTGAGGTCGATGATCGTCTCCGGGCCGCCGCTCTCCTGCCGCGGCGGCTGGCCCGGCGGACCGCCGTTCATCAGCCGATTGACCAGCCAATCCACGAGACTGATCACCAGGGCCGCGGCCACGGCCGGCCAGAAGCCGGCGACGTCGAAGCCGGGCATGACCGCAGCGGCCAGTTTGATCATGATCGCATTGATCACCAGGGTGAAAAGACCCATGGTGAGGATGGTGATGGGCAGGGTGAGGAGAAACAGCAGCGGACGTAAAAAGGCGTTCAGCGCCGCCAGCACCGCTGCGGCGAAAAGCGCCGAAAAAAAACCGCTGACGCGGATCCCCTCCAGCAGGTAGGCCGACACCAGGATGGCACCGGTGAGGGTCAGCCAACGAATGAGCATGTGGTTCTCGCCTGTAAGCGAACGGCAATTTCGGAAAAAACCCTACCCAACCGTCCGACGGTTGTCAAGGGAGGGCGGCACGCCGATTCCATCCTTTCCCGATTCCGCCGTTCACCGCTGCGGTGTGCCGCCTGCTGCGGCCCTTCCCCGCCCGCCGCCTTGACCTTCGGGCGCTTTTGGAATAAAATACAATCATATTCACGGTTTTGAATTCATCCGGACCAATGCCGCCCCCCTCACCCTGACTTTGTCCCCACAGCCGGGAAAAAGGTGAAAGGGGGGGGGTCGAGTCCTTGTCCACCCAACGCTTCGTATGCTCACTGTGGAATCGGCCGGCCTTACCGATGTCGGGCGCAGACGGGAGGCCAACGAAGACCGGATACTCCTGGACGACGCGCTCGGTCTCTACCTGGTGGCCGACGGGATGGGGGGCCACCAGGCCGGCGAGGTCGCAAGCGATCTCACCGTCTCCTCGGTTCACCACTTCCTGAGCCGACACGGTGCGGATCCCCCCGGCGCAGCCGTGGTGAACCACCGCTCCCCTTCCGCTCCCCTTCTGCGGCAAGGCTTCTCGCCGGGATCCGCTGGTCCAACCAGGTGGTGCATCAGGAGTCCCTGGGCCGTTCCGACCGCAGAGGCATGGGCTCGACCCTCGCCGCCGTCTATTTGACCGGGGAGCGGCTGATCGCCGCCAACATCGGCGACAGCCCGATCTACCTGGTGCGCAACGGCGGCATCGACGCCCTCTCCGTCCCGCATACGCTTCAGGCCGAAATCCAATCGGAGGCCTGCGACCCGTTTTTCGGCAATGTGCTGACCCGTGCGCTCGGCCCCAAGCCGGACGTGGATGCGGACCTGTGCGAGATCGAGGTGTATCGCAACGACCGGCTGGTGCTCTGCTCCGACGGACTGAGCAACAAGGTGTCGCCGCCGGAACTGGCGGCAATGGTCACCGCGCAGCCGGCGCAGGCGGCCTGCCGGGCGCTGATCGATCTGGCCAACGAGCGCGGCGGCGAAGACAACATCTCGGTGGTCCTCGTGCGGATTGCCGATGTGCGGCGCAACGGCCGCTCCCTCCTCGGCCGCTGGTGCGATCGGTTGCGAGCCGTTTTATCGGTGAAGAGCGTCAACGCCCGCGTGCGCAGCGAACAGGGTGGGTGCGGGTGGGGCGGGCCCCAGAGACGAAACAGGTGACTGCCTCCATCGGTGTCCGCCGGCCGCCGCGGGCGCCGCAGACAGTGTGAAAACAGGTGATCCACTTTCATTCAACACGGGATTTCTTATGCCGGTCATCATCCTCAAGTTCAAAGAAAACATCATCAGCCGACACCCTCTCGAAAAAGGCCTGTCACTGACCATCGGGCGGCGCAAGGACAACGCGGTCGTGATCGACAACCTCGCCGTTTCGGCCCATCACGCCAAGATCGAATCGGTGGGGAATGGGTTCGTCCTCGTGGACCTTCAAAGCAAGAACGGCTGCTTCGTGAACGAGCAGCTCGTCACCTCCCACCGTTTGAAGCCCGGGGATGTGATCAGCATCGGCAAGCACCTGCTGCTCTACGCTGCGGATAACGAGGCGGATGCGGGCGATGCCTCCGCCCCGAAAATCGACCAGACCATGGTCATGGACACCAGCACCTACCGGTCGATGGTCCGCAAAAGCGGGCCGCAGGTGCCGCAGCCCCTTCTGCGCCGCACCGAGGCGGTCGGCGCCCTCGCCTATCTCTCCGGCGGCCACGGCAAGCTCATCCTCAACGGGGATTTGATCCGGATCGGCAAGGACCCCTCCTCTGAAATCGTCGTGAAGGGGCTGTTAGTCGGCCGGGCGGCCGCCACGGTCAGCCGGCGGCCCGACGGCTATTACCTGAGCCGTGTCGGCGGTATCGCCAAGCCCCGCATCAACGGACTTACGATCAAGACCTCGCAGCGGCTCCAGGACCTGGATGTCATCGACATCGGCCCGGTCAAACTTCAGTTTTTTATGATGAACGAAGCAAAGGGTGCTGCCGCCTGAGCCCCCGGCGGCGGCGCCGGCCGGGCCCCGTGACATTCCCCGCCCCGGAGGGGGAAGGGACGTCCGGCTCACGCCTTCACACGCTCGACGTAGGTTCCCGTGCGGGTGTCGACTTTGATGAGGGTCCCCTCCTCGATGTAGGTCGGCACCTGCACCACGTGGCCGGTCTCCAGGGTCGCGGGCTTGGAATCGCCCGAGGCCGTGTCCCCCTTCACCCAGGGATCCGACTTGACGATCCGCAGGTTCATGAAGATCGGGATCGTGATGCTGATCGGGCGATCCTTGTAGAAGAGCACGGAACAGACGGTGTTTTCCTTCAGGAAGTTCTTGGCCTCGCCGACCTGCGCCTCCCCCACGAACTCCTGCTCGAAGGAGGTGGTGTTCATGAAACAATAGGAGCTGCCCTCCTTGTAGAGGAACTCCATCTCCTTCTCCTCCAAGTTGGGCTCGCCGAATTTTTCGCCGGAGCGGAAATTGCGGTCGAACTGGGACCCGGTCAGCATGTTCTTGAGCCGGCATTTGTAGAGCGCCTGGCCTTTCCCGGGTTTGACGAAATCAAACTGGACGACGATATACGGCTCGCCCTCGTATTCGATTTTCAAGCCTTTGCGCAGATCACTGCTGTCGTACATCGGCTGGGCTCCTTCTCCACCCCCCCGCGACGGCCGGCCGCGGCGGGCGAACGTTCCAAATTTGCGGTTGACTTTTGCGGGCGTGTTTAACATATTCGACCTGCCTTCGCAAACGCTTATTGCGGTCACCGAGAAACCGCCCCGGTGCTCGGCATGGGGCGTGTGCGCCGCAGGCCGGGTGCTGGTGGGCCCGCCGGCGGCGCTGTTTTTCCCCGGCGGCGCTCCGGACCGACGGAAACGAAAGAGCGGATATGGTCATCATCATCGACTTCGGCTCCCAGTACAACCAGCTGATCGCCCGGCGGGTGCGTGAGAACCATGTGTTCTGCCAGATTCTTCCGCCCGCTACGACACTGGCCGAGATCAAGGCCCGCACCCCCCGGGGCATCATTCTCTCCGGCGGGCCCTCCAGCATCTATGAGCCCGGCAGCCCGAAAGTCGACCCCGGCATCTTCGATCTGGGGGTACCGGTTCTGGGAATCTGCTACGGGATGCAGTTCATGGTGAACGCCCTCGGCGGGCGCGTCGAGCGCGCTGAAAAGCGCGAGTACGGCTTTGCCGAACTCGCCGTTCTGCAGCCGGAGGGCCTCTTCAAAGGGATTCCCGCCCAAACCGCCTGCTGGATGAGCCACGGCGACTCCATCCGCCGCCTGCCGCGGGGGTTCGGCGTCACGGCCGCGACCCCGAACACCCCTTACGCGGCGGCGGCGGACCCCCGGCGCCGGCTGATCGGAGTGCAGTTCCACCCGGAAGTGGCCCACACGCCCAAGGGCGGCGCCATGCTCAAGAATTTTCTGTTCGCCATTTGCGGTTGCCGTCCCACCTGGACCATGAAATCCTTCGCCCGGGATGCGGTGGCGGAGGTGCGCGAGCAGGTCGCAGACAAGCAGGTGATCCTGGGGTTGAGCGGCGGGGTCGACTCCTCGGTCGCAGCGGTGCTGATCCACCGCGCGGTCGGCAA
>JALOOS010000163.1 GCA_025454275.1 Desulfobacterales bacterium
GGAGAGGCTGTTCCGGACCAATGCGCTGCGCCTGCTCAAAATGGGGTGAGCGCAACCGAACAGCTGAAACACCATCCGGACGGCGCCGCGGCAGGTTGCGCTGCGCAGGGGGCGCCGCTATACTGGGAGCGGTGCGGCTGCCGTCCTGCTCGGGCGGCCGTTGCGGTGCGGAGAGATCTTCATGACCCGGATGCGAACGAGATTCTGCGACACCCCGGTCGAGCGGCTGACGGCGGATGAGGCCCGGGCCGAGCTGGCCGAGCTGGGGGAGCTGATCGACCGCCACGACCGGCTCTATCACCAGCTGGACCAACCCGCGATCACCGATGCCGAATACGACGCCCTGCGGGGGCGCCACGCGGCCATCGAGGCCCGTTTCCCGGAGCTGGTGCAGCCCGAGAGCCCCTCGCGCGCGCAAGGTCGGGTCGGCCCCGGCCGAGGGGTTCCGGAAAGTGCGCCACCGGGTGCCGATGCTCTCGCTCGGGAACGCGTTCACCCCGGGGGAGATCGGCGACTGGATCGAGGGCATCCGCAACTTCCTGCGCGAGCTGCAGGACCCGGAGGCGGTGATCGCGGTCCGCTGCGAGCCCAAGATCGACGGCGTCTCCTGCTCTCTGCGCTACGAGGCGGGCCGCCTGACGGTGGGCGCCACACGGGGCAACGGCGAGGTCGGTGAAGATGTCACCGCGAACGTCCGGACGATCGCGAGCATTCCGCAGGAGTTGAAGGGAGGCGGCTGGCCGCCCCTCTTGGAGGTGCGGGGGGAGGTCTTTATGGCCGACGCCGACTTCATCGATCTGAACGCCCGGCAGGAGGCGGACGGGGCGAGGCTCTTCGCCAACCCGCGCAACGCCGCGGCCGGCAGCCTGCGTCAGCTCAATCCCGCCGTCACCGCCGCCCGGCCGCTGCGGTTTATGGCCCACGGCTGGGGCGAGAGCTCCGCGCCGTTCGCCCGGACCCAGTCGGAGGCGCTGGAACGGATGGCGGACTGGGGGTTCCCGGCCGGCGAACCCGCACGGGTGATCGCGGTCCGCGATGCAGACCCGGCGGAGCTGCGCGCCTTCTTCGAAGAGCTCGAAGAGAAACGCTCGAACCTGGGCTTCAGCATCGACGGGGTCGTGCTCAAGGTCGATCGGCTGGACTGGCAGGGCCGGCTCGGTTTCGTGAGCCGCTCCCCGCGCTGGGCCGTGGCGTGGAAGTTCCCCCCGGAGCGCGCCGTGACCGTCGTTGAGGAGATTCTCTGCCAGGTGGGGCGGACCGGCAGGGTCACGCCGGTGGCCCGCCTGCGGCCGATCGGGGTCGGCGGGGTCCTGGTGCGGCGGGCCACCCTGCACAATGAGGATGAGATCGCGCGCAAGGACATCCGTGTCGGCGACACCGTTCTCATCCAGAGAGCGGGAGATGTCATGCCCCTTCCTCTTTCCGCGGCAGTGCCCGGCCTGCGGCAGCCGCCTGGCCCGGGAGGCGGGCGAGGCGGACGCGGTCTGCACCGGCGGGCTGATCTGTCCGGCGCAGGCGGTCGAGCGCCTCCGGCATTTCGTTTCGCGCGACGCGTTCGACATCGAGGGCCTGGGGGCGAAGCATATCGAGGTGTTCCACGCCAAGGGGCTGATCCGGACCCCGGCGGACATCTTCACGCTGGAGGCGCGCGACGGCCGCAGTGCACCGCCGCTGCGGGAATGGGAGGGGTGGGGGGAGAAGTCGGCCCGCAACCTTTTCGACGCCATCCGCGCCGCCCGGCGGGTCCCGCTGGACCGCTTCATCTACGCCCTCGGCATCCACCAGGTGGGGCAGGCGACGGCGCGCCTGCTCGCCCGGCACTATCTCTCCTGGGACCACTTCCGGCAGAGCCTGGCGGCGGCCCGGCTGGAACAGGACGAGACCCGCGCGGAGCTGCTGGCCATCAACGGCATCGGCGCCGGCATGGCCCGGGATCTGCTTGAGTTCATGGCCGAGCCTCACAACCAGGAGGTGCTCGATGCCCTCACCCGCCCGCGCGGCGATGAGCCGCCGCTGGTGGCGGTGACCGATTTCGAACGGCCGCCGGCCGCATCCCCGGTCGCCGGCAAGACGGTGGTCTTCACCGGCAGCCTGGAGCGCCTGACGCGCAGCGAGGCCAAGGCCCGGGCGGAGGCGCTGGGGGCGAACGTCGCCGGGGCCGTCTCGCGCAAAACCGATTTCGTGGTGGCCGGTCCGGGGGCGGGCAGCAAGGAGCGCAAGGCCCGGGAGCTCGGCCTGACCGTGTTGACCGAGGCGCAGTGGCTGGAGCTGATCGCAGGGGGTGGCTGAAGGGAGGCGACCTATGACCGAGAAGGCCAGGGCTCATCTTCTCATCACCGGCCGTGTCCAGGGAGTGGGCTTCCGCTACGACACCCAGTGGACCGCCCAGGGACTCGATCTGTGCGGCTGGGTGCGGAACCGTCCCGATGGTGCCGTGGAGGCCGTGATCGAGGGCGAGAAAGAGCGTGTGGAACGGATGGTGGCATGGTGCCGCCGCGGCTCGGCCCTCTCCCGAGTGGACGCGGTGGCGGTGAGCTGGGAGGATTACACCGGGGAGTTTGCGGGGTTCGGCATCCGGCGCTGAAGGGGCCTGCGGGCGCCGGCCGCCGCCGGCTGGGCCGGCGACGGTCGGGCGGGTGAACCGTTTTTACTTGACGGCGTCTTTGAGGGCTTTGCCGGGCTTGAACTTCGGAACCTTGGCGGCCTTGATCTTGATCGGGGCCCCGGTCTGGGGGTTGCGTCCCTTGCGGGCGCTGCGCTTCGAAACGCTGAAGGTGCCGAATCCCACCAGGGTCACCTTCCCATCGGGCTTCTTGAGCGACTTGGCCACGTTGTCGACGAAGGACTTGAGGGCCGCATCGGCAGCTACCTTGGAAATTCCGGCATCCTTCGCCATTTTCTCAATCAGATCGGCTTTGGTCATGGGCGTCTCCTCTTCGGTTCAAGTTTGGTGGAGTGGGGGTCTGGGGCTGATCTCTCTGAACACCGCTACCTACAGAAAGAAACAGAGCCTGTCAATATAATTCTTCGAACCAGGTTCCCCACAAAGCCGCGGCCCGCCGGCATTTGCGAGGATCACCCCGCCGCAGGCCGCACCCCGTCAGGCGGAAAACAGCGCTGCGACAAACTGTTCCGGGTCGAAGTCCTGGAGGTCTTCGATGGCCTCCCCGATCCCGATGTAGCGGAGCGGGATGTCGAACTCGTGGCAGATGGCGACCACGATGCCGCCCTTGGCCGTGCCGTCGAGCTTGGTGAGCGCGATGCCCGTGATCTCCAGCGCCTCGTGGAACAGGCGGGCCTGGGAGACGGCGTTCTGCCCCGTCGTCGCGTCCAGCACGAGCAGGATCTCGTGGGGGGCCTCGGGGAGCTTCTTGGCGATGGAGCGCTTGACCTTCTTGATCTCCTCCATCAGGTTGACCTTGGTGTGCAGCCGTCCGGCGGTGTCCACGATCACGACGTCGGCCCCCCGGGCGAGGGCCGCCTCGACCGCGTCGAAGGCGACCGCCGCCGGGTCGGCGCCGTCCCGGTGCCGCACGATCTCCGCTCCGGCCCGCTCGGCCCAGATGGCGAGCTGCTCCACCGCGGCGGCGCGGAAGGTGTCGGCGGCGGCGATCAGGACCTTGCGGCCGCCGGCCGTGAGCCGGGCGGCGAGCTTGCCGATGGTCGTGGTCTTGCCCACCCCGTTCACCCCCACCACCATGATGACGTGCGGGGGCGCCGCCGCGGCCCGGGGAGCGCTCGGCGGATGGGTGAGGATCGAGAGGATCTCCGCCCGCAGCACCGCCTGGAGCTCCTCCTCGGTGGCGGCCCTGGCGGCCGAGATCCGGTCGATCAGCCGGGCGGCGGTGTGGACCCCGATGTCGGCGGTGATCAGCAGCTCCTCGATCTCCTCGAGCAGCTCGGCGTCGATCCGCCGTTTGCCGGTCAGCACCCGGCCGAGCCCGGCCGACAGGCTCTGGCGGGTCTTGGACAGCCGCTCCCGCAGGCGCACGAAATAGCGGCGGCGGGCCGGGGGCTCGTCCGCGGGGGCGGGCGGCGCCTCTCTCTCCGCTTCAGGGGCGGCGGGCGGCGGAGGGGTCTCCTCTTTCTTGCGTCTGAACCAGCTCACCGGCAGGGCTCCTCAACGCTGCGCGGTGCCGCGGCGCGCAGCCGGCACCGCACAGCTCTCCGCGCCCCCGCCGGCGCCGCCGGCCGGGGCTTTCTGGGGTGCCGCGCGCTCCTCATGCGGCGGCGGTTTCCGGCCGCCGCAGGTTGACCGAAACGACTTTCGAAACCCCTTTCTGCTCCATGGTGATCCCGAAGAGAGTGTCGGCGAACTCCATCGTGCGCTTGTTGTGGGTGATCATGACGATCTGGGAGTTCTGGCCGATGTGCTGCAGGAGATCGTTGAAACGATACACATTGGCGTCGTCGAGCGGGGCGTCGATCTCGTCCATGAGGCAGAAGGAGGCCGGGCGGATCAGGAAGATCGCGAAGATGAAGGCGATGGCGGCCATCGCCTTTTCCCCGCCGGAGAGCAGGCTCATGCGGGTCAGCTTCTTGCCCGGCGGGTGGATCATGTACTCCACCCCGGTTTCGAGCGGCTTGTCGGGGTCGGTCAGGACGAGCTCGGCCGTGCCGCCGTTGAAAAGCCGCGGGAAGACCTCCCCCAGCTTCTCGTTGATGGCCCGGAAGGTCTGCATGAAGCGTTCCTGGGAGACGGTGTTGATCTTGCGGATGACCTTGTGCAGGTCCTCGATGGCCTTCTCCAGGTCCGCCTTCTGGGTGGTTAGAAAATCGTGGCGCTCCCCGAGCTGCTGATACTCCTGGATGGCACCCAGGTTGACGTCGCCGATCCGCGCGATCTTGGTGCGGTAGCGGTTGAGTTCGGCCTCCATCGCCGCGGGATCCGGGGCGCCGGCCGCATCGCCTTCGGCCGGCGGGAGGAGCTCGGCCCTGAGCTCGGCGAAGGGGATGTGGTAGCGGTCCTCTATCTGGGCCGCCAGGTGCCCGCGCCGCATCTCGCGCTGGGCCTGCTCCAACTCGAGCACCCGCAGCTGTTCCAGGCTCTTCTCGCGCCGGTCGCGGATGGAGGCGATGGTCGCATCGCTCTCCTTGAGCCGCGCGTCGATCGCGGCGTAGTCCGCCTCGTCGCGTTCGATCTCCTGGTCGATCTGCCGGGTGCGGCCGTACATGTCGGAGAGCGCCTGCTCCCATTCCTGGACCTGGGTGCGGGCATCGGCGGCCTTGGCGCTTTTCTGGGTGATTTCGAGCGAGAGCTGCTCCAGGCGCCGCAGGCCGTCCGCCTGGAAGTCGCGCAGCCGCCGCAGGCTGTGGGTGCTGTTCTCCAGCTTGGCGTTGAGGCTCGTCATTTCGAGTTTGACGTTCATCACCTGCTGCTGGGCGGTCTGGACCGTGGCGGAGAGCGCGGCAATGCCCCGGGAGCGTTCGTCCACCGCCTGCCGGGCGCTTTCGACCTCGGCCGCCATGGCCGCGAGCGAGCGTTCGGTGCTGCTCATCTGATCGTCCAGGTCGCTCGATTCGCCGAGAAGCTGCTCCTGCTCGAGCTGCACGATCTCGAGCTGCCGCCGCAGCCCCTTCAGCTCCTCGCCGGCCTTGAAAAGCGCCTTTTCCGCTTCGATTTCATTCTCGCGGTCCTGGTTCTTGCGCTCGATCATCTGCTGCAGCTCGGCATCCATCCGGCGGACCGCGGTTTCCAGGGACTTCTGCTCCAGCCGTGCCGCTTCGAGCTTGCGCTCCAGCTCTGCGGCCTGCTGCTCGAGCTGCCGCAGTTCGTGTTTCTTGGCCAGGATCCCGCTGCCGGCATCCCCGCTGCCCCCGATCAGAAAACCGCGCGGTGAGACCACCTCGCCGCTGCGGGTCACGAGGGTCTGGATGCGGCCGTTGCGGTTGAAGAGCTCGACCGCCTCGGCCAGGGTCTCGGTCAGGACGACATTGCCGAGCAGCGCCTGGGCGATGGCCTCGCAGCCCGGCTTCACCCGGACGTGATTGAGCAGCAGCCGCTCCGGGTCCGGCCCTTCCACCCGGCCGGACGCGGTGTCGTGCAGGGCGTCGGAAGGGATGAAGCCGCTCCGGCCCGCGCCGTGGCGGTGCAGAAAATCGATGGCCGCGAGCCCCGCC
>JALOOS010000164.1 GCA_025454275.1 Desulfobacterales bacterium
GGGCGGCTTCGGCGGATTAGACTCCAGCCGCGATTGCCCCAATGTAAATCTTGACTCCCGGAAAGCTGAAGGCTAATAGCAGTTTCTGAACCGATTTCATTTTTTTATGGCCGCACGCAGGGAAATTCAACCATCCACAGAGGGGGGAGCGATCATGGCCAAGATGTTGTGGCAGCCGTCCGAGGAGAGAGTCCGGAAGTCCGCGATGTACCGCTTCATGCAGCTCGTCAACTCCAGGTTCAACTGCCGCTTCAACGACTATGAATCCCTCCATGCCTGGTCGGTCGCCAACATTCCCGATTTCTGGGCGACCTTCTGGGAGTTCGCGGAGGTGATCCACTCGGCCCCCTGCACGGCCGTGGTCGAGGGGCTTGATAAAATGCCCGGGGCGCGCTGGTTTCCCGGCGCCCGGCTCAATTTCGCCGAAAACCTCCTGCGCTTCCGGGACGAGCGGACCGCCCTCGTCTTCAAGCCCGAGGGGCGGCCCGCGACCCGGATCTCCTACGCTGCGCTCTACGACGAGGTGGCCCGGATGGCCCAGAGCTTGAGGGCCCTGGGGATCAAGCCCGGCGACCGCGTGGTCGGCTTCATCCCCAACATGCCCCAAGCCACCATCGCGATGCTCGCGGCCGCGAGCCTGGGGGCCACCTGGTCCTCCTGTTCACCGGACTTCGGGATCAAGGGGGTCCTCGACCGCTTCGGCCAGATCCAGCCGCGGGTGATCTTCTGCGCCGACGGGTATTTCTTCAAAGGCCGCGCGATCGATTCCCTGGAGCGGCTCTCCGGCATCCTGAAGGAGCTGCGCTCGATCGAGCGCGTGGTGGTGGTGCCCTTCACCCGGCCGGCGCCCGACATCGGCAAGCTCCCCAAGGCCGTGCTCTGGGACGAGTTCAAGGCGAAGGGGTCCGGGCTCCCGATCCGCTTCGAGCAGCTCCCCTTCGAGCATCCCCTCTACATCATGTACTCCTCGGGCACCACGGGGCTGCCCAAGTGCATGGTGCAGAGCGCGGGCGGGATCCTGGTCCACCACCTGAAGGAGCTCCGGCTCCACACCGACCTCACGCGGGCCGACACCATCTTTTACTTCACGACCTGCGGGTGGATGATGTGGAACTGGCTGACGAGCTCGCTCGCCGTCGGCGCGACCCTGGTGCTCTTCGACGGCAACCCCTTCCACCCCGACCCGGGAGCGCTCTGGGAGATGGCTGAGGAGGAGAAGATCACGGTCTTCGGCACCAGCGCAGGCTACATCACGGCCCTCATGAACTCCCAGGTCAAGCCGCGCGAGCGCTACGATCTTTCGCATCTGCGGACCGTCCTCTCCACGGGCTCCCCGCTGTCGGTGGAGGGCTTCGAGTTCATGTACCGGGACGTGAAGAGCGACTTTCAGCTCGCCTCGATCTCGGGGGGCACCGACCTGAACGGCTGCTTCGCCCTGGGCAACCCCATGGGGCCGGTCTACGCGGGCGAGCTGCAGTGCCGGGGCCTCGCCATGGATGTGCACGCCTTCAGCTCCGAGGGCAAGCCCGTCATCAACCAGCAGGGGGAGCTCGTCTGCCGCAAGCCCTTTCCCTCCATGCCGATTTACTTCTGGGACGACCCGGACGGGAAGAAATACTTCGGGGCCTACTTCGGGGTCTATCCCAACGTGTGGCGGCACGGGGATTTCATCGAGGTGAACGAGCGCGGCGGGGTGACGATCTTCGGCCGCTCGGATGCCACCCTCAACCCGGGCGGGGTGCGGATCGGCACGGCCGAGATCTACAGCATCGTGGCCCTGATGCCCGAGATCGTGGACAGTGTGGTCATCGGCCAGAACTGGAAGAACGACGTGCGCGTGATCCTCTTCGTCAAGCTGCCCGAGGGCGAGGTGCTGACGGAGGCCTTGAAGCAGAAGATCAAGGAGACGATCCGCAACCTCGCCTCCCCGCGCCACGTGCCCGCCAAGATCATCGCCGTGCCGGGCATCCCCTACACCCTGAACATGAAGAAGGTGGAGATGGCCATCAAGAAGGTGATCGACGGCCAGCCCGTGCTCAACAAGGATGCGCTCGGAAACCCCGAAGTGCTCGACTTCTACGCGGGGATCAAGGAGCTGCAGGAGGATTGAGGGGGAAGATAGGAGGCTGGGAGGCTGGGAAGCGGGGAGGCTAGGAAGCTATGAGGCTGGGAGCTGAAAAAAGGGGTTTTGGCCTCGCGCCGCGCTGGTGAGGGAATATCATGACCGCAACCTACAGCCTGCACCCGATCGGGGTGGTGAGGAACACCGAGGGCCGCGCCTGGATCGAGGTCCGCCCGGAGTACCGCGACGCCATGCTCGGCCTGGAGGGGTTTTCGCACATCCTGGTCCTCTTCTGGTTCCACGAGAACGACACCCCCGGGCAGCGCGCCATGCTCCAGGTGCACCCGCGCAAGGACCCCCAGAACCCGCTGACCGGGGTCTTCGCCACCCACTCGCCCCTGCGGCCCAACCTCATCGGGCTCACCCGCTGCCGCATTCTCGCGATCGAGGAGCTCGTCATCCGCATCGATGCGATCGACGCCCGCGACGGCTCGCCCCTCATCGACATCAAATGCTTCATCCCCGACAAGGAGCCTCTCCCGGAGATCCGCCTGCCCTCCTGGGTGTGACCATGGCCCAACGCCTCACCGGCCAGATCGAGCTCGTCAACTTCACCAACGCGGAGACGGGCTTCACGATCGCCCGGGTGCGGGTCGAGGGCCGCGATCACCCGGTGACCGTGGTCGGCACCCTGCTCGCCCCGGTCCCCGGGGAGGTCCTGGAGATGGAGGGGGAGTTCACCCACCACCCGCGCTTCGGCGAGCAGTTCAAGGTCGAGCGGTTCACGACCACGGTCCCGGCCACCGTGCACGGCATCCGCCGCTACCTCGGCTCGGGGCTGATCAAGGGGCTCGGGCCGGTGATGGCCGGGCGGATCGTGGATCGCTTCGGCAACGAGACCCTCGATGTCATCGACCGGCAGATCGAGCGGCTCGCGGAGGTGGAGGGGATCGGCCCCAAGCGGATCGCGCTGCTCTCCGAGGCCTGGCGGGCGCAGCGGGAGATCCGCGAGGTGATGCTCTTTCTCCAGAGCCACGGGGTCGGCACGGGCTATGCGGTCAGGATCTTCAGGCGCTACGGCGGCCGTGCGGCCGCCCTGGTGCGGGAAAACCCCTACCGGCTCGCAACGGAGATCGAGGGGATCGGGTTTCTGACCGCCGACCGCATCGCCGAGAAGATCGGCTTTCCGCGGGACGCCCCCATGCGGGTGGCGGCCGGGATCCTCTACGTGCTCCAGGGGCTGGCGGAGGAGGGGCACGTCTTCTTTCCCGAGGGGGCCTTGTCCGAGCGGGTGCGGGAGAGCCTGGCGGTAGGGCCGGATCTCATCGCCGAGGGCCTGCGGTCTCTGGCCGCCGCGCAGCAGCTCGTGATCGAGGCGGCGCTCCCGGATGCGGCGGGCGCGGCGGCGGGGGAGCGCGCGGTTTTCCTGGCCGGGCTCTACCGGTGCGAGCTCCAGGCCGCTGCCAAGCTCAAGGCCCTGCTCGAGGTGCCCGCACGCCCCCCGGCCCTGGACGCGGAGAAGGCCCTTGCCTGGGTCGAGCGCCGGCTTGCGATCGAGCTCTCCGAAAACCAGCGGGAGGCCGTGCGCGCGGCGGCGGGGAAAAAGCTACTCGTTATCACCGGCGGTCCCGGCACCGGCAAGACGACCATCGTCACGGCCATCCTGAAGATTTTTCTGCACCTCAGGGCGCGGGTGCTCCTGGCCGCCCCGACCGGTCGGGCCGCGAAGCGCCTGAGCGAGGCCACCGGGCAGGAGGCCCGCACCATCCACCGGCTGCTCGAATACCATCCCCAGAGGGGCGGGTTCCAGCGCGACGAGCAGAACCCGCTCGACGGCGATCTGCTCATCGTGGACGAGGCCTCCATGATCGACACCCTCCTCGCCCATCATCTCCTCAAGGCCGTGCCGCCGGCCGCGCGCCTCGTCCTGGTCGGGGACGTGGACCAGCTCCCCTCGGTCGGCCCCGGAAGCGTGCTCGCGGACATCATCGACTCGGGCGCGGTGCCGGTGGTGCGCCTGACGGATATCTTCCGCCAGGCCAGCCGCAGCCGGATCGTCGTCAACGCCCACCGGATCAACGAAGGCCTCATGCCCGAGCCGGGCGCCGGGGCGGCGGAGGACCCGGGCCAGGATTTTTTCTTTATCGAGCGCGAGGACCCGGAGCAGGCCCTCGCGGTGATCCTCGATCTCGTCACCCGGCGCATCCCCCGGCGGTTCGGTTTCGACCCCATGAGCGAGATCCAGGTCCTCACCCCGATGCACCGCGGGGTGGTCGGAGCGAGCAATCTGAACCGGCGGCTGCAGGCCGCGCTCAACCCGGGCGAGGGCGGGGTGGCCCGCGGGGAGCTGGTCTTCCGGCCGGGCGACAAGGTCATGCAGGTGCGGAACAACTACGACAAGGAGGTCTTCAACGGCGACATCGGGCGGATCGGAACGGTGGCGATGGACCGGCGCGAGCTCACCGTGCTCTTCGACGGCCGCGAGCTCACCTACGACTTCGCCGAGCTCGACGAAATCGTCCTCGCCTACGCCGTCTCGGTGCACAAGGCCCAGGGCTCGGAGTACCCGGCGGTGGTTTTCCCGGTGCTCACCCAGCACTACCTCCTGCTCCAGCGCAACCTCCTCTACACCGCCGTCACCCGCGCCCGGCGGCTCGCGGTCATCGTCGGCACCCGCCGCGCCCCGGCGGCTCGCGGTCATCGTCGGCACCCGCCGCGCCCTCACCCTGGCCCTGAAAAGCACCCGCCGCACCCGCCGCTTCACCCGCCTGCGCGCCCGCCTCCACTCCCCCTGACCCCTAAAAAAATATAGGGGACAGTCATGAATATATGACTTGCTATGCGATTCCTGTTGATGTAGGGTCGTTTCATGCCTCGCCGGGCCCGCATCGATGCTGCTGGTGCACTGCACCATATCATTTGTCGGGGAATCGAGCGCCGGAAGATATTCCTGACGCATTCCGACCGTGATGATTTTCTCGTGCGGCTCGGAACGGTGTTGGCGGAAACCGGCACCCCCTGCTATGCATGGGCCTTGATGGGCAACCATTTTCACCTGCTGCTGCGCTCGGGGAATGCTCCGGTAGCCAAGGTGATGAGCCGGCTGCTGACAGGCTATGCCGGCAGCTTCAACCGCAGGCACAGGCGGTCCGGGCATCTGTTCCAAAACCGCTACAAATCGGTCCTCTGCGAGGAGGACGCCTATTTTTTAGAACTGGTGCGCTACATCCACCTCAACCCCCTGCGCGCCGAGGCGGTGGCAGCGCTGGATGAGTTGGACCGCTATCCGTTCTGCGGCCACGGCGTCGTGATGGGAAACCACGAAAAAGCGTGGCAGGATGCGGATTCAGTGCTCCGGATGTTCGGAAGAGGCCTTTCCCAGGCGCGCTCGGCCTACCGGGAGTTTGTCGCGGAGGGGATCCCGCTCGGAAGGCGGCCGGAGCTGACCGGAGGGGGCCTGGTTCGCAGCGCGGGCGGATGGCAGGCAGTGAAGGCCCTGCGCCGTTCGCGGTTGCATGTGCTGGGGGATGAACGCATCCTGGGAAGCGGCGATTTCGTGGAATCGGTGCTGTCCGAGCAGGCGGAGCGTCTTCATCGCCGCTACGAGATCGAGGCTCGCGGATATGACTTTGCGTGGCTCTCCGGCCGCGTCGGAGAGGTGTTCGCCATCGACCCCAAGGAGCTGCTGAGCGCCGGCAGGCAGC